>QMOE01000551.1 GCA_003648125.1 Chloroflexota bacterium | reverse complement strand
AGGGCGAAGGGCCAACAACTGCTCTTTGCTGGTGCAACGCATCATCTTTACGGCGGCCTGGTTACAGTCTACGAATGTATCTCCGTCCAGGAGGAGCATGGCATCGGGCGATTTTTCAAAGAGCAATCGGAATTTGAGTTCGCTTTTCTCTGGAGCCTCTTCCGACTGCCTGGACTCGGCGGTTACATTCATAGTCTATCACCTCTCGGTCTTGCCAAAGCCGGCCGGGGCGGAGATGAGGCCGATGCTTTGCATCGGGGTCAATTTGCGGTGCAGTCCGGCGTTCAACCGCTCGATCAGGCGCGGGCGGGGCGCGAAATTAGGACGCGGCGGCGGGATATAGAGTTTGGTGGTCAGTAGCGGTGTGGTCATAACGCCATAATCTTACCATGTCTCCTCAATATCCTCAAACAGCAAGTCCTGCTATCTGAGGAACATACTCACAGCTGACCGACATCACTCCACCCCGAACGGCGTCTCCGGCTCATGATAGCGGCGATAATAGTGGGTCGGAGTGACGAGCGTGAAAAAGCGGTTGATCCATCCAACCTCTAGCAGAAAATGCAGAGGCGGGTAGAGGATGCCGAGGGCGACGATGACGTAGACCGATTCCAGCACCAGGCGCGGTGTCCCGCTCAGGAAGGCCAGCGCCGGGGCGCGGGCCGCCAGCCAGGCCAGGAGAGCTATCATGGGAATTGCAGCCGCCAGGAGGTACACTCCCACGCCTAACAGGTAACGCTCAAGTCCAGATTTGTGGGAAGGTGATGAGCTAAAATGATAGCCAAGCTAAACCCCAAAAACGATATTCTGGCGACTGTGCGAGTACCACAAGACACACTTTGTCTACCAGGGAAGCCATTTCGCCGCTTCGACCTTCAGTTTTTGCGCCGCAGGCAGGTGTTATCGGGCAACCTGTTGATCGTTTAGCTCACCTATGCCTCCCCCAGCCCAGGTATCGGACAGAGGTCTTTCACCTGACCTTCACGGACCGCTTTCCGCAACTGGCGACCATCCGCGTGTACACCCAGTTGCAACAAGTCCACCATTTTGCCCCAGGTAGTTTCTGATGCGCGCCACTACGGGAGACTCCCGCATGGCGGCAGCATGAGACTCGAGTTCCTTTTGCTCGTGCACCCAATCCAGGCCTTTACGCGCAGTGACATTGTTGGGATCAAGGGCCAGCACGTTTCCCAGGCAAATTTCCCGCTCTTCCAGGCCGTCTACCACACTACTCAACCATAGCCAGGCCAGTGCATTTCTCTCATCCTGATCCACGACGCGCGTTAATATATCGCGGGCGCGATCGCGCTGGCCCGATTTAGCCGCAGCGATGCCATCGCGCAGCAAGTCAGCCACGCGCGGTTCCCAGTTTCGCCAGAGCGGCCAGGTCGTCGAATGGGCCGCCGTGTCCCACGTAGACGACGCGCGGCGATAGCGCCAGTAGCCGCCTGAGGCTTTGCCAATTCCGTTCCAAATCCCAGGCCACGAGGGGCGGGCCGGGTTTGCGAATCAACCCCATCAGCTTGCCCATCACCACGTCGCCGACGACGGCTTCACCGCCATCTAGCAGCAGCGAGACAGAGCCTGGCGTGTGCCCCGGTGTGAGCAGCACCCGCCCGGCGATACCATAATCATCCAGACGCCATTCCTCCTCAAAAACAACGTCCGGCTCACAGGCGGGGGCGGCCTCGGGTACGACCTTGTTCTGCAAAGCGGGAATCCGCCTCAGAAAAGCCATCAACTTTCCCGTAGGTTTAAGGCTATCAGGCTGGTGGATGCCCTGCCGCATGGCGTCACCGTCCAGGGTGTGGATCGCCACCGGTGCACTCGTAAGCTCACGCAAGGCCGCCGCGCTGCCAAAGTGGTCCACGTGTCCGTGAGTGATCAGAATCAAGCGGATGTCATCGGGAGCGACACCGTGCTCCTTTAGCTGCTCCAAGACGAGATCCTCCTTGCCGGGATTGCCGGTATCCACCAGGATGTAGCCCGCGCCGCCCCGAATCAGGAAAACATTGGCCATGCCCGTGTTGATCTGCACAACTGCATTGGTCACTTTGTCATCCCTCACGTTTGACATCCTCTACCGCTCAATCCCCTGCCGCGCCAGCACTCCCTGCTCGTAATAGTGTTTGATCTCGCGCATCTCTGTCACCAGATCGGCTTGCTCAATCAACTCCTGTGGGGCGCGACGACCGGTGAGAATCACCTCTACGTGCTCCGGTTTATCGTCTAGGAACGCCAGCACCTGTTCCACATCCAGCAGCCCGAACCAGATGGTCACATTGACCTCGTCCAGCACGACGATGTCGTACTCGCCCGAAAGCATAGCCGCCCGCGCCCGCTCCAGCCCTCGGTGGGCCTGGGACACGTGGTCGGAAGTAACCTCCTCACGATGGATGCAGCGCACATCCCCGTATTGCTCAATGGTGATGTAGGGATTATCGCGCAGCGCGTCCAGTTCCCCATAATGCTGTCCCTTCATAAACTGGCCGATGTAGGTGTGCATCCCGTGGCCCGCCGCCCGTAGCGCCAGACCCAGCGCGGCGGTCGTTTTGCCCTTGCCGTCGCCGGTATAGACCTGCACGTACCCTTTTAACAATTGTTGATTGCTCATCACTTTACCCCCAGGTCACTGATTGATTGTAATTATACTACGCAGCGCCAAACAATGCCACACAGTCATATTGATTATACGCGATTCTGTGTACGCAGCCCGTGTTAATCCGTGTCCCATTTCTCCCCTCTCGTCGGTTCGAGGCGTAGCTTCGTTAGACGGTTACCTTCTCCCTTTCTCCTCCGTGAAACTCGATTCCCCCGGTACTATTATCCCATTGTAATGCGCCTCCCTTTCT
>QMOE01000550.1 GCA_003648125.1 Chloroflexota bacterium | reverse complement strand
GTGCGGGGTATCTGCCCATAAGGGCGACCGCAAGGGTTTGCCCCCTACCTATTGATACCGCGCGGGTTTGGGCATTATGAAAAACCGCCCCGATTGTGTGAATCGGAGCGGTGCGATATGCCAAACCGATTGTTCTAACGACCGTAATTATACCAGCGAACGGGGTTTGTGTCAAAACGAGCTTTTGGGCTGGATGCTGGGCGTTGATGAGCACGCTATCTGTGCCGCTGTTCCCCTGGCTGTCGTCACCCAGGGTGAATGATCTGGCTTTCAATCAACTTTGGATATCCCTGCTCACCCTCTAGCACCAGGTACTCCCCCCCGTAACCCACTCGCCATTTTGTATGACCATCCGCCAAAATTGTGGCCCTCTTGCGGTTTAGCCTGATCACTTTGCCATACACATCAATGTTTGGCCTATCCTGAAAACCTACTTTATCGTCAACCTTGAGCTGACTCTTGTCCAGTCCCATTTTTGACGAGAGTGTGATGTCTGTATCTACGCTATCCAGATTGACATAATAGAACGGTGCGTTCCAGCGCTCCTGACTCATTTTCCACTAACAACCGTGTTCTTTTTAGGCATTACGGTAAAAGCGACACGTTTGTTATACTGCTCGCGGCCACAATCTTGCATTTTGGACTGCTCAGCCTGCTTGGTCTTGATACGACCCTTCGGGCCTACTCGACCGGCGCTCGCTACTTGACCAACAACTGCTTCACCAGTCTGAAAAGTGAAACTTTATGCCCGTGCCAAGTATACACAGAGCTACACAGAGGAGTCACGAAGAGACTCAGAGTGCTTTCCACTGCGAGTACTCGCGGTCGGTCTTTGTGCCTGCCTGTCGGTAGACAGATATCTCTGCGTCTTCTCTGTGCATCTCTGTGTAACAGTGCGACTTTTGCCTCAATGCCTTTTCAGTTTGATCACCTGTGCTTTGACCAGTCTATTTTCCGCACCATTAAAGTAGGTGATGGTCTGACCAGGCCGCAATCGACTCTTGATTTCTCGAATGCGCTGCGGGCTTTCCAGTTGTTGGCTTATGGCGACTCGCAACCTATACAAATCGAACAATGATGCCTGCTGCAAATCCTCTATGATTCTGGAATAATCCATCTTGCCCTCCCTCTACTCCTTACTCCCTACTTCATACCAACCACTATCTCCTTCTGCCGCTCTTTCCTGACCGGCTCTTTTTCCACAAAGATACTCTCGCCGGTGAACGGGTCCCTCTCCGTATAATACATCAGGCTGGAATAAGTGGACGGAGTGGGGGTAAAAATTTGCACCTGTTCGGGCCTGATTCTCAACTCGCGGCTGGCGAACCGCTTTAGCGCCCGCATGTCCCGCTCGGTGCAGCCGGGGTGCGCAGCGATCAGATAGTAGGTGAGGAACTGCTTCTTGTGGATGGCCTGGGTCAGTTTGTAAAACAGTTCCCTGAACCTAAGCAGGACTTTTGCCCCCGGTTTCCCCATTCGACGTAGGACACGCTCCGCCACGTGCTCAGGGGCTACCTTCATCTGGCCCGAGACGTGATGGTGCACGATCTCGCGCAGATAGGGAACGCCGTGCTGCTTATCGGCGAGCAGCAGGTCGTAGCGGACGCCGGAGGCCACAAAGACCTTTTTGACCCCCTTGATCTGGCGCAGCCGTTTGAGCAGCGCGATCTGCGGGCCGTGGTCGGGTTTCAATTGAGGGCAGATTCGAGGGTAGAGGCATCGTCTATCCTCACAGCTTCCTTTAGCCAGTTTCTTCTGGCACTCGAACCCGTACATATTGGCCGTCGGGCCGCCCACGTCCTGGATGTATCCTTTGAAATCTGGATGCGCGACCAGCCGGCGGGCCTCTCTCACCACAGAGTCCGCACTGCGCCAGCGCACCGTCCGCCCCTGATGGACGGCGATGGAGCAAAAGTTGCACTCGCCGTAACAGCCCCGGTGCGTGGCGAGCGAGAACTTGATTGTCTCCAGCGCCCTGACCGGCCCCAATCGCTCGTAGAACGGATGCTGCGCCCGCTCAAAGTCCATCTCGTACACTTGGTCCAATTCCTGCTGTGTCAGGTAGAAGGCGGGCGGATTATGGATCAGGTAGCGCGTGTCCTGCTGTTGGCACAATCCCTGGGCGGTGAGTGGATCGTTGTTGCGGTAGAAAGTGTGAAACATCTCGGTAAAGGCGCGCTTATCACCCGCTACTTTTTCGTAGGAGGGGAGTTCGATAGCGTCCGCTTTCCTCTCCGGTGAGATGTAGCAAATGCCGCGCAGGTCATCAATCTCCGCTTCTGCCTTCAAGCGGCTTGCCAGTTCGACGACGGCTCTCTCCGCCATGCCATAGACGAGCACGTCCGCTTTGGCGTCGAATAAAATAGAGCGCCGCACACTATCCGACCAAAAGTCATAGTGCGCGATGCGCCGCAGGCTGGCCTCGACCCCACCCAGCACGATCGGTTTCGTATGCTTAAAATACCGGCGGATCAGGTTGGCATAAACGATGACGGCGCGGTTGGGGCGGCGGCCATTCCGGCCGCCGGGGGTGAGGTCGTCCGCCCACTTGCGCTTTTTGGTGGCCGTATAGTTGGCGACGAGGGAATCCATACAGCCGCCGCTGACGCCCCAGAAAAGCTCCGGCTCTCCCAGTCTGGCGATATCGTCCTGCGAGTGGACGTCGGGCTGAGCGATGATGCCCACCCGGTACCCGGCCTCGATCAGCACGTGGCCGACGACCGCCACGCCGACAAAGGGGCTGTCCACGTAGCTATCGCCCGTCACGAGGATGACGTCGAGGGCTTGCCAGCCTAGTTGGTCCAGTTCCTGCTTTGTGGTTGGGATAAACATTGGTCTTTAAGCACGGGTGAGCAGTAGC
>QMOE01000549.1 GCA_003648125.1 Chloroflexota bacterium | reverse complement strand
CTCATGTGGGACATCACCGCGCTGATGCGGGCCTGGCAGGCGCGGGAAGTACCCAACGACGGGCTGGCCCTGGCCCCCGCGCCCGACCCGGACGCCGATCCGGAGATAGTAGGCGATCTGCTCGTGGCGCGCTGGCTCTCCGTTGACGACCCC
Organism: Chloroflexota bacterium; assembly: GCA_003648125.1. The sequence goes on along the minus strand of QMOE01000549.1, from coordinate 2,710 downwards.
GTCACAAGACCCTACCTCATCGTCGAGTTCGAGGTGCATCCGGTCACGCCCACGCCGACGGCAACGCCTGTGCCGGTGCTTCCGCCCGCCGGTGGCCCCGTGGGATGGTGGAGCACGGGACTATTGCTCATTGGGGCGGCATTGTTGATCCTGGGGCTGGTTACGTGGCGTAGGCTGGAAGCGCATTGATCTCCTAGTTCGCATACAGTACCTGTATTGACCGCAAAGCGCGGGGGTATCTGCTCAATAAAGTGGGGCAATGTAGCCGAGGTTTCCATACCTCGCGGGCATAACGCGCTATGGAAAGCGCGGCTACGTTAAAAGTGCCCCAGAATATTGAGATGATACGAACAATCTATCCTGCTGACCGGACTGCGCTTGGTGGGACATTGTATTGCCATCTTGATCTCCACGTTGGTTTTGACAGAAAGCGTGAAAATGGCAGCCTCGCTCAGAGCCAAAGGGAAGTCAGGAATGCAGTACGTCAGCCAGGGTTTCAGAGAAGTGCCTAACCTGTAAATCCTGTCGAAAATTCTTGCTCAATGTACAAGAATTTCACTGGTAAGGTACTAAAGCCAACCGATAGGGGTCTGGAACGCCCCTGGCCTCTACCTTGCGCTCCTCAGATCGCCCAGGCGTGCCCATCAGGTATGCGAACTCGGCTCTCTATTCAATTGAGAATGTGCGAAAAATAGGCCAAGTGGTCGCTAGATCATTGCCTGCGGTCGCGTGGCGGTCTGAATCTCGCGCACTAACTGGGGCGTGTCAATCTCTTTGAGGATGTAACGCACAGCGCCCACGCGATTGGCATCCGTCTGCTCCTCGGCGTCGAGGTAAGAGGTGAGGACGACGACGCTGGCGCGGGGACACTCTTTGGTCAGGCGGCGCAGTGCCTCCAGCCCCCGCCCGTCGGCGCGTTTGATCTCTAGCAGCACGACGTCGGGCTTTAGCCTCACTGCGTCCCGCAGGCCGGTTCTCCAGCAGCCGGTGCAGCCGATGACTGCGACCCCATCTGCCGAACGCAGCCGGGCCTCGAGCGCCTCTCTCACGGCGTCGTGGTCGTCAATGATGAGTAATCGTGTGGGTGCCATCTCTTCAATCACTCCACCAGTATAACGAAAACGTCGCGCGGGTGTTAGTGTCATCTATCCCCGATTCCCACTGACGTTTGTACCAAAGCCAATGTCATCAAGAGATGAGAACCAGACCTGCCAGGTTTTATGAGGCACTTTCGAACGAAAATGCACTGTTAATCGTGTCGATCTGGCTCACAAAAGCTCTGACGGAAACCTGGCAGGTCTTTAATCCTCGATGACATTGGTACCAAAGCGCAAGCGCGGGTTGACGACATCTTTACTCTGTGGTATCCTCCCAACCAATGGACGAGAGAGAACAGATCAAGGCGGTGGGCCTGTTTTCGGGTGGGCTCGATAGCATCCTGGCCGTGCGCATTGTGTTGGAGCAGGGGATTGAGGTCACTGCGCTGCACTTGCGCACCGGCTTCTCCTTCGCCGAGCGGAGCCTCGTTACCGGGCCTTCCGATGCCGAGCGAGCGGCCGCTATGCTCGGAGTGGGCCTGGAGGTGATTGACGTCTCTGCCGAGTTCCTCCCGCTGGTGCTCAACCCCCGTTACGGCTATGGTTCGGGGATGAACCCCTGCGTGGACTGCCGCATCTTGCTGTTACGACAGGCCAGGGCTTGGATGGAGACCCACGACTATCACTTTGTCTTTACCGGCGAGGTGGTCGGGCAGCGGCCCAAGAGCCAGAAACGGCCCATGCTCAATACCGTCGAGCGCGAGAGCGGCCTGCGGGGCTACCTGCTCCGTCCACTCTCGGCCAAACTCCTCGCGCCGACCGTGCCGGAACAGCGCGGATGGGTGGATCGGGAGCGTCTCTACGCCATCAGCGGGCGGGGCCGCAAGGAGCAGATACGCCTGGCCGAGCGGTTCGGCATCACCGATTACCCGCAGCCCTCCGGTGGCTGCTGTTACCTGATTGACCAGACCTATTCCCGCCGCCTGCGTGACTTTTTGGCCTGCGAGGGGGCTTCAGCGCTGACGACCGGCGCGGCGCAACTCTTGGCGGTGGGGCGGCACCTGCGCCTGTCCTCTGGGCGCAAAGTGATCGTCGGGCGGCGCGAGCGGGAGAACGAATACCTGGCGGCCTGCGGCGTGGCGGGGGTACTGCTCACGACAGTGGATCACCCCGGCCCGACGACACTGATGCCGGGTGGGGCGGCAGGCAATCCGTTGACACGGGAAGAGATTGAACTGGCGGCGCGAATCACCGCCGGCTATTCCGACGGTAAACAGGAGCCGGCCGTGCGCGTCGAGGTGCGCGACGACGGCGGGCAGGGTGGAGTAGTCGAGGTGCTGACGGTCGCGCCGGTGGCGCGGGAGAAGATGCGGGCACTGATGGTGTAGGTGAGATCACGGCTCGACGACAATCTCGATCTCGCGCTCCTCCGTCGGGATCACCTCAAAGAAAGTATTGCCGACTTTTAACGGGATCGGGTTACACTCCTCGTCCGTCAGCGTCAGCATATCCTCGCGCTCCCAGCGCTGCCAAAATGCCTCGATCTGTATCCCATCGCGAAAGATAATGGCGCGGTTAGAGTGCCAGAGCGCGAACTGGATCGAGAGTGCGCCGCTGTGCGGCTCCTCGACGATGTCGGTGTCCCACTGCGGCACGTAGAGCACCACCACGTT
>QMOE01000548.1 GCA_003648125.1 Chloroflexota bacterium | reverse complement strand
TTTGCCAAGTTTATGATTACACAGAGATTCACGAAGAATTCACCGAGACGCACAGAGGCTTTTTGAGAGAATCTATCAGTGCAAAGCGGCGCTTTCGTCAAATTGTCTAATTTTTAATGTCTCGGTGAATCTCTGTGTCTTCTCCGCGTTCTCTGTGTAGCTGTTTTTGACACCTCTGAAAAAGTCTCCGGTAGTGAAACCACAACAGGAGGCAACGATGAGCGCAATTGACACTCGCGGAAAATTCTACCTGGGCCGCGAGTACGATCTCAAGAAAGACCAGGTCACTGACAAGTCCGTCATCTACGACGCCCGACATCTTACCACTCACGGCGTCATTCTCGGCATGACCGGCTCCGGCAAGACCGGCCTGGGCATTATTTTGTTGGAAGAGGCGCTGCTCCAGGGTATTCCCACCCTGATCCTCGATCCCAAAGGGGACATTGTTAACCTGCTGCTCGCCTTTCCCGATCTGCTGCCGCAAGATTTTGCGCCCTGGGTGGACGTGGAAGGGGCGCGACGGCACGGAGTGAGCGTCGAGGAGTACGCTGAGCAGGAAGCCCGCAAGTGGCAGGAGGGGCTGGCCGAGTGGGACATTACCGGCGAGCGCATCGGGCGGCTGCGGGAGGCGGCGCAGTTGACGGTGTTCACTCCCGGCTCGGAGGCCGGGCAACCGGTGGATGTGCTCCACTTTTTCGATACGCCGGCTCTCGATTGGGATGAGCACGAGGAATCGCTGCGGGAGCGCATTGGAGGGATCGTCTCGGCGTTGTTGGGGCTGGTGGGTGTCGAGGCTGACCCACTGCAGAGCCAGGAGCACATCTTGCTGGCGCGCATCATTGAGCACGTCTGGCGGGCGGGGGAGCAACTTGACCTGCCCACGCTGATCCGTCTGCTGCAAAAGCCGCCCTTTCAGCAGGTGGGCGTCTTTGAATTGGAGACTTTTTTCCCGGAGAAAGATCGTTTCGCGCTGGCCCGGACGCTCAATAACCTCATCGCCGCCCCCGGCTTTGAGACCTGGCAGCAGGGGACGGCGCTGGATGTGGGGCAATTGCTCCACGGGGCCGACGGTCGCCCCCAGGCCAGCATCTTTTACCTGGCGCACCTCCACGACGCGCAGCGGCTGTTCTTCATCACTCCGTTTCTGCAGGCCGCGCGGGACTGGCTACGCGGTCAATCCGGTACCACCGACCTGCGGGCGCTGATCTATTTTGACGAGGTGTTTGGCTACTTTCCACCCTATCCCAAGAATCCGCCCAGCAAGACCCCGTTGCTGGCATTGATCAAGCAGGGACGCGCCGCTGGGCTGGGGATCGTGCTCTCCACTCAGAACCCGGCCGACCTGGACTATAAGGGGCTGACCAACGCCGGTACGTGGGCGGTCGGCTCGCTGCGGGCGGAGCGGGATAAGGAGCGCGTGTTGGAGGGGCTGGAGGGCGCGATTGCCGAGGCCGGGGGGAGGATGAGTCGACGCACGGTCGAGCGGGCGCTGGGAGCGCTCAAGCCGCGTGTTTTCCTGTTCCACGATATTCACGCGGGGCCGCCGCTTTTCTTCCACACCCGCTGGGCGATGTCTTACCTGCGCGGCCCGCTGACCAAGAGGCAGGTGCGAGAGTTGGCAAAGGAGCAGGGGAGCAGAGGGGTTGGGCAGGAGGCATTTGTCGAACGCGAGCCAGTCGAGGAGCGGTCGCCTGAACCTGTGTCCCCTGGTTTGATCACTACCCCGCCATCGCTTCCTCCCGACGTCCCCCAGGTTTTTCTTCCCCCGACCGTCGCCTTTGAGTGGGCGCTGCGGAGTTACGAGGAGCGGGTCGGGCAGACGATGTTGGCGCGGGAGCGGCAGATGGTCTACACGCCCCATCTGCTGGCGCTGGGCACGGTGCGGATACTAGACCGGAAGCGGGACGTGGATACCCGCAAAAGCGTGGCGCGGCTGGTGCGGATCGGCGCGGGGGATACGCAGGCTGATTGGGACGCGGGAGAGGTTGTAGCGGTGGAGAAAGGCGACCTCACGCCGCGGCCAATAGGGGAGGGAATGTACGCGGCGGTGCCCGCTGCGCTGGCCCGTCCGCGCGACCTAAAGCGGCTGGCGAAAGACTGGGCCGATTATCTCTACTACAACACCTCCATCATCATCCCGTACAACCCTCTGCTCAAATTGTATGGCGAGGTGGGGGAAAGCCGCCGCGATTTCCACGTCCGCTGCGAGGAGGAGGCCCGCCGCCGGCGGGACGCCGAAATCAAAAAAGCCCGTGTTCGGATGGAGCAGCAGATGGCTCGAGTTCAGCAGAAATTACGCCGCGAGCAGCGAGAACTGACCGAGGACCGGGAGGATCTGGACGCTCGCAAGCGGGAAGAGATGTTGAGCCTGGGCGAGTCGGCGTTCAACCTGCTCACCCGGCGGCGGTCATCCTCTATGATCTCACGCGCCAGCCGTAAGCGCACGTTGACCAAAAAGGCCCAGGCCGATGTCCAGGAATCGGTGGAGGCGATTGATGATTTCAAGCAACAGCTTGAGGACCTAAAGGCTCAATGGGATGAGGAGACGGCCGAGATCGGCGACCGTTGGGCCGACACGCTGGAAGAGATCGAAGAGTTCGAGGCCAAGCCCCGCCGCGCCGACGTGGCGGTCGAGTTCTGCGGCCTGGCCTGGGTGCCGGCCTGGCGGGTGACGCTGGATGACGGGCAGCGGGTTGATCTGCCGGCCCGCGAGATGTGAAACGTAAAGAATATAGCCGGACGGCGGATAAGAAATCCGCCGGGTGTGTTTCATTTACTTTAGAGGCAACCAAAATCAATGCGGTGCAATTGAGCGCCGTCGGTTGAGTAGGCCTTTAGGCCGTATCGAAACCCCTGGATTGAGCCT
>QMOE01000547.1 GCA_003648125.1 Chloroflexota bacterium | reverse complement strand
GAAGCGACTCACCTGGACCGGTTGCGCCCCGACCAGCGAATCGAGTTCTCCGCGCCGGGGCATTATCGCACACTCATCGAGCACATCGCCACTCATCGCTACTTCATGGGCCTCGAACAGCAGCGGGAGATTCCCTGGGAAGAGGCCGTCGCCCACTGGTACGACACGCTGTACCAGCCCATCGTGCGCGTCATCCGCGAACAGAACGTGCTCGCCGATTTCCCGAATCGCACCGAGGCCGACCTCTACCTGTGGATTATGGACCATCGCTATTACCTGGGTGAGCGCTTCGGGGAGGATGTTACCTTCGAGGAAGCGGCCACCGACTTCGCGGAGCAGTTTAGCGAGCAACCGGTGAAGCGCGTGATCCGTGGCGTGAAACAGGTGGTGGAGAGCCTGTCCAGCGAGATGCCCGTGGCCCCGGCAGGCGATGAGGCAGCCACTCCCCCGTTGATGCCCTCCGTCCCGGCCGAGGAACGGGAATAAGTGACCGGCACCTCCCAGGTGCCGGTCACTTGCTTTATGACCCTGACCAGACGTGGAACAGTAGTTATTAGCCGCCACGGCTGCGCGCTGTTTCGATCCTCCAGACCATCGTGATGGCATCCTCGCTGATCGTCACCGCTTGTAGCTTGCTGTCGGGATTGCGTTGACCGGCCCGCTCCAACTTGGTCGCGATGCGCTCGTTCCAGACCGCCACGCGCGCCTCTTCGATGGGCAGATCATTGAGCCGTGCGTCAGAGATCGTCGCCGTCAGATGCCCGTCGCCCACGCCCAGATCGAGCCGGAAAGTCATCGTGTCAGTTTCGTCGCTCATCACGCGATCGCGCTCGGCGCTGACAAAGACGTACCCGTCGCGCAGGTCGGCCGTCAAATCGTGCACCAGCGGGTCGGCGATGGCTGCCGTGATCTCGGCCTGCAAGCTGGCCTCCGTCATGTTTGATTCCACTGCCAGTGAGCCATCGGGGTTGCGCTCGATGTTCAAGCTGCACGCACTCACCGTCATGCCCATCACGATCAGTAGACCGAGCACTGTAACGAACTTTTTGGTTTTCATTGTCCATGCCTCCTATCTAATTTTGGGTTTGAGCCAGGCGTGATAGCCTGGTTTGCCGTGAATCTGAGAATATTGTAGCAGAATAAGCGTTGACGGTCTAGTCAATGGCGTCACGATTTAGCCTGAGCCAACTCACTTCTGGATATGACAGGTGTCATACGTGGAGATGACGGCGCTCAGTATTGCATTGGAAGCAAATCCGGCTATAATAGAAGGTATGAAACGGACATCCCTCGAACCCGGCCTGCTACAAATTTTTCGACTGTTCATCGGCGCGCGGCTGGCGTTGCTGTTGCTGTCATTATTTTTCAAACTGATCCGGCCGGAGCAGCGCATCCTACGTTACCCGTCGTTGGGCATCGTCGAGTTGCTTTTTCTGATGATCTATCTCTCCTGGCCGTGGCTGCGCGACTTGTTGGGCCGGGTCTACCTGCCGCTGGCCCTGGTAGTGACTTCGGTCGGCCCCATTGTCGAGCAGGCCCTGACGGTTGGCCTGCGCCTGAGGCATGGTGTGCATGGAGACGCCGCCAGCGCAGACATGTGGCAATTGATCGTTGTGCTATTTGTGCCGTTGATCTTGCTGAGTTGGCAGTATAGCTTCAGAAGCGTGATCGCTTTTTGCATCGGCACCGCCTTGCTCGACCTGGTGTTGGCCGTTCCCCTCGCCATAATGGGCGGAGTCCGCTTCGTGGATACATTTGGCCTGGTGTTTGTACGGAGTTTATTGTTCGCGCTGGTGGGCTACGTGGTGGCCAGGCTGATGACGGCGCAGCGAGCCCAACGCGAGGCGCTGGCGCGGGCCAACGCTCAACTGGCGCGCTATGCGACGACTCTTGAGCAGCTTGCCACCAGCCGTGAACGCAACCGCCTGGCGCGTGAACTGCATGACACCCTGGCCCACACATTGAGCGCGGTGGCCGTGCAACTGGAGGCCACGAGCGCCCTGTGGGATAATGACCAGGCCGCGGCCCGCGCCATGCTGGAAGGGTCGCTGACGGCGACGCGCGAGGGCTTGAGTGAAGCGCGTCGCGCCATCCGCGCGCTGCGCGCAGCTCCGCTCGAAGACCTGGGACTGGCGCTGGCCATCCGCAACCTGGCCGAGTCGGTCGCCACACGGGCTGCTCTGGTGCTCGATCTACAAGTGCCAGAGCGCATCAGCGGCCTGGAGCCAGCAATCGAGCAGGGCATATACCGCATTGCCGGTGAGTCACTGGCCAATGTGGCGCGTCATGCCGATGCGCGTCACTTGACGGTACGGTTTGATCAGGCCGGCGAGCGGCTGGAGCTGACCATTTCAGACGATGGGCGCGGCTTTGACACGACCAACCCCCCGTCTGATGGGCAGTACGGGCTGAGAGGTATGCGCGAGCGGGCCGAGATGATCGGGGGAACGCTGGAGATTGAGAGCCGGCCAGGGCAGGGGACAACCGTCCGCCTGACAGTGGAGGCAGTAAAATGATCCGCGTGCTGATCTGTGACGATCAGGTGGTCGTGCGCGAGGGGTTACGGGCAATCTTGAGCACCGCGCCGGGAATTCAGGTCGTGGGCGAGGCCAGCGACGGCGCCGAGGCACTGGAACTCGTCCCTCAGACCCAGCCCGCGGTAGTATTGATGGACTTGAAGATGCCGGGCATGAATGGCGTCCAGGCCACCCGCGCCATCCGCGACCAGTATCCCGATGTGCGCGTGCTCGTGCTCACCACCTACGACGCCGACGAATGGGTTTTCGATGCCATCCGCCGCGGGGGGGCGGGCTACTTGCTCAAAGACACGCCTCGTGATGGTTAGATTAAGGCGATCAAGGACACCGCT
>QMOE01000546.1 GCA_003648125.1 Chloroflexota bacterium | reverse complement strand
TCGCCATCCATGCGCAGCGTCAACTCGCCGTTCGTCCTAAAAGCTCCCTCGTCCACCTCGGCCCCGCCACTGAACCAGAGCAGGTGCGCGGGCGTCTCTAACGCCAGCGCGCGGGCGTTGGCGTCGTCGTAGCCCAGGAGAGCAAAATCATCCGGCCTTTGATGGGTCACAATGTTCCGTTTGGCTCCGATGTACGTCTCCATCGTCCCGTGCCGGTCCAGGTGATTGGGCGTGATGTTGAGCACCGCCGCGATGTGCGGGCTGGTCGTCATAATCTCCAACTGGAAGCTGGAAAGCTCCATCACCACCCGGTCATCCGGCTTAATCTCGCCCAGGTCGGCGATGAGTGGATTGCCGATGTTGCCCCCCATCCAGGTGCGGAAACCAGCCGCGCGGCACATCTCGCCCACCAACGCCGTCGTCGTCGTCTTGCCGGCCGAGCCGGTGATGCCGATGACGGGGGCCGGGCAGCGCTCCAAAAAGAGTTGCGCATCGTTGCTCAACGGGATACCGCGCCGCCGCGCTTCGACGACGATGGGCGCTTCTACCGGCACCCCTCCACTGAGGCACAGCAGGTCGGCCCGCTCCAGCAGGCTGGACGGATGCTCGCCCAACACGTAACGAATGGGCAAGCCCTCCAACTCCGCCAGCGGGTCGGATAGCCGCTCCTCGGTCCGCAGGTCCGAGATCGTCACCTCGGCCCCGGCCTGCACCAGGAAGCGCGCCAGCGCCGTCCCCTGGCGCGCCAGGCCCAGGATAACGACGTGCGAATTGCAAATGGTGAATGGCGAATTATTCTTCATCTAGCGCCTATCGGCTGGCGGCTGATTCAGCTACACCGAGCCAGAGATGGTCCGGCAGAATTGAACGTCCAGCCCGAATCTCTATTCCCCCGGCTTTCTTGGCCGTGCTATTTTGCCCGTTGCCATTCCCATTGAACACACTGGGATGGACAAAACATAGATTGGGCACTTGCCCATACTTGCGCTCATAGTGCGCGGCGGCCCGCAATACTTTGTCCTCCAATTGCCTACGCGGATCGTCGTCGAACCACAAAAGTCCAGTCTTCATTATATGACCTCCCGAAATTTACGCATTAGGAATCACCACAGCGCCAACGCCACGCCAGCCATCGCCGCCAGCAACCCCACCAACCAAAAGCGCTGTACCACCTGCGTCTCCGACCAGCCCAACAATTCAAAATGGTGGTGCAGGGGACTCATCTTGAACAAGCGCCGCCCTTGACCATACTTGCGCCTGGTGTACTTGAAATATGCCACCTGCAAAATGACCGAGACCCCCTCCGCCACCGGAATCAGCGCCACCACCGGCAACAATAGCCATTGACCGGTCATCAGGGCCACGGTGCCCAACGTCGCGCCCAGCGCCAGGCTACCCGTATCCCCCATAAACATCTGCGCCGGATGGGCGTTGTACCACAGAAAGGCAAAACAAGCCCCCACCACAGTAAAGCAAAAACGCACCAAATAGTCCTGCCCCTGTAGCAGGGCGATCACACCGTAGGCGGCAAAGGCACTGGCGACCAGGATACCCGCCAGCCCGTCCAATCCATCGGTCAGATTGACTGTGTTGGCCGAGGCCAGGATGACAAACGCTGCGATAGGAACCCATGCCCACCCCAGGTCAACCGCCAGATGCACGCCTGGCACGCCCACCTGCCCCGCGTACTGCATCGAAAGCGACTGCATCACCACAGCGACGCCCAACGTCAAAGGAATCTCCCACAGGAGTTTGCGCCGCGCGGAAAGCCCTTCGCCGCGCCGCACCCCCCGCACTCCGGCGATATCATCCACCGCGCCGATGACCGCGTAGGCCAACATCACTCCCAGCGGCACCAGGATCGAGCGCCCGATCACCGTCTGCCCCAGCAGGTTGTAAATGTTGAGCGCCACCGTGATCAACAGCACCGGCACGACGATCATCAAGCCACCCATCGTCGGCGTGCCCATTTTGGTTCTATGTCCACTGGGGCCATCAATGCGGATGTGCTTGCCGATCTTGTAGCGGCGCAAAATGCGGATGAGCAACGGCCCCCACACCACTGCCAGTATGAATGAGACGCTCGCCAGGATCAGTGCGCGGTCCATCACGCTCTCCCCAGTGCGTTAACGATCTCTTCCATCTGCAGCGCCCGCGAACCCTTGACCAAAACCACGTCTGTGCTCGTTATCATCTGCTCCAGTAAAGCGATCACCTCACCGTTTCGCTCGACGATGTGTACCTGATCGGCGGGCATGCCCCAGCGCAATGCCGTCTCGCCGATAACGCGGCCCAGCGGGCCGACCGTGATGAGCACGTCGGCCACTTCCAGTGCGCGGAGACCTACTTTCTCGTGTCCCTCCCGCTCATAGTCGCCCAGTTCCAGCATATCGCCCAGGACGGCGATCTTGCGTCCATCCAACTCGTCCAACAGATTGAGCGCAGCGATGGTCGAGGCCGGGCTGGCGTTGTACGTGTCGTCCAGAATAGTCGCACCGTGCGGCCCCGGCACCGCCACCAGCCGCAGTTGTGCCGATGGCCCTCGCAATCCTTCTATGATCTCTTGCCAGGTCAACCCCTCGGTCAACCCCACCGCCGCCGCCCGCAGCGCGGTGTGGACTGAATGTCGCCCCAGGAGCGGGATTTTGAGGTGCAGCGTCTCGCCCTCGTGGTGAAGCCGGAAGCGTATCCCATCCAGTCCCAGCCCTACGATGCGGTCGGCCCACAAATCCGCTTTGGGCGAGAGACCATAGTAAAACACGCGGGCGCTCGTCGCCTGAGCCATGCCCTGCACGCGCTCGTCATCATAATTGAGAATCGCCACCCCTTCAGGGGCCGGCGGCAGCGCTTCGACCAACTCGGACTTGGCC
>QMOE01000545.1 GCA_003648125.1 Chloroflexota bacterium | reverse complement strand
GCGTGCCGTGCAATTGCAGCGCGGCGGGCAGGGTATCTGTGAAGGAGGCCGCCGCCTCCAGTTCACCGCCGTTGACCAGCCGCACGGTAAAGGTGACCACCTCGCCCGCCGTGGCCTGCTGCGGGGCAACCGTTTTGGTCGAGGGGGAGAGATCAGGTCTGGGCGGGGGAACCTGCATCTTGACCACAAAGCCATCGTCGCCGCCGTTGTGAAAGCGGCTAAAGACGCCGCCGGTGGTGGGGAAATCGGTCGAATCGGTGCGCCCCGCTACCCAGACGATGCCTTTGGCTTCGAGAGCGATGCCCAAACCATAGTCCCAACCCATGCCGCCCAGATAGGTGCTGTAGATCAGATCGTCCTGTCCCTTGCCCTGGAGCCGGAGGCGGGCGACAAAGGCATCGATGCTCCCGGAGATAGAGTCGGCATAGGCATCGGCGGTGACGGGGAAATCGTCCGAGAACGTCACACCGGTGACGTATACATCGCCGTCGTCATCCAGGACGATGTCGGCCCAGTCCACGACCTCACCATCGATGTACCCCCCACCCAGAAAAGTGCCGTAGAGCAGGTCCGATGTGCCGCCTCCTGCCGGGTTCAGTTCGGCAACGAACACATCATCCGCCGCTCCCAAGGCGGGGGTGTAATTGCAATTACCGTCGCTGCCGCAGGTGGTATCGAACGCACCGGAGGTGGTGGGGAAATCGGGCGATGCCGTGCTGCCGACGATATAGGCGTGCCCCGTCCCGTCCACTGCGACGGCGTGGCCGTAATCCCAGCCGTTGCCTGTGCCCAGGAAGGTGGCGTAAAGCAGGTCGGCGGAACCGTTGCCCGCCGGGTTCACCTTGAGGAGGAAAGCATCCCAGTCATCCCCTCTCAATTCACGGTCGAACGCGCCCGGCGTGGTGGGGAAATCGCTGTTCATATCCGGGTCGTACTTGTTACCGTGTGCATAACCGGCGACATAAACGACGCCCGCACTGTCCACAGCAATGTCGTTCCCGACCTCTGCCAACCCCTTGCCGACGAAGGTGCTGTAGAGCAAATCCGCCGCGCCGTTGCCCGCCGGGTTCAGTTTGGCGATGAACACATCATCGTTCAAGCCAATATCCGCGTCGGCGTAGGTGCGGTCGTAGGCCCCGGCGGTGGTAGGAAAGTCGGAAGATTTGGTATAGCCGGTGACATAGACGATCCCGTTGCGGACGGCGATGCCGCGTGCTTCGTCATCTCCGCCGCCGCGTCCGCCGCCGGGGAAATCGTAGCCGGAACCGCCCAGGTAGGTGGCGTAGGCCAGGTTGCCGGAGGAATCCAGTTTGACGACAAAACCATCGTAACCGGGCCGGTCGGGAGAGGCGTCGGGGGAGACGGCGGGGCCGTTGAAGGTGGTATCGTAAGCCCCGGTGGTGGTGGGAAAGTCATCCGACCAGGTGGAACCGGCCACATAAGCGTTGCCGTCCTCCACGGCGATGTCCAGCCCCCATTCGGTGAAAAAGTCGTCGTATGCATCGCTGTCATAGGAGCCGCCCAGGTAGGTGCTGTAAACGGGGCGGAAGAGAGCCGCCGGTTTGCTCAGCTTGGCGACAAAGGCATCACAGTTGCCACTCAACGACGAGGTAGCACCCGGCCCCTCGGTGGGAAAGTTGGTGGAAAAGGTCGCACCGGTGATATAGACCGCGCCGCTGTCGTCGGCGGCGACGCCGTCAATGCGGTCGTCTGCGCTGCCACCAACGTAGGTGCCCAGGAGCAGGGCGTCGGCGGCGGCTTGCGACGCCAGAGGGGAGGCATCGCCAGCCACAAAGGGAGCGGCGACGACGAACGTTCCGCCCGGCAGGGCCGTCACGCGGGGGAAAGAGACGCCCTCCCATTCCACCAGCGGCAGCGACAGATCGCCCACCGTCGTTTCCAGGCGGAGCAGGTTCCCTTTTACGCTGACATTCCTGGCCCCTTCCACCTGGAGCGCGAAGGAGGAGGCGCGGGCCGAGGCTGGATCGCGTGGCACGAGCCGCCAGGCAAAGCGACCGTCCGCCCCGGCGATCTCCAGGTCCACGCCGGGGTACAGGTCCGCATAACGCACGCCGCCCCAGACCGGCACGTTGGTGTGCCACCGGGCGGGATCGTTGCCGAGGTAATAGTTGACTGCCACATCCTGGCGGTCGAACGGTTCCAGGCGGGGGTGCGGGTTGGCGCCGGGGAAGGAGAGCCACAGGTGAACGCCGTGGGTAGGCCGGGTCTGCCCCTCATCAGGCGGAGCGGCGAGGGTGATCCACAGCGCATCCTCGGCCAACCAGAGCGTGGCCCCCGCGCCGCGCACCTGGAAGCGGGCGTCGGGGTGGAACTGGCCCACGTTCTCGACAAAGAGAAGCGAACCGTTGTCATCCCCGGCCTCCACCGGACGCAGGGCACGGGCGGGCGCAGATGCTCCGCCCAGAGTGCCCAGCACAATCAACAACACGACCAATGAGTTTATGTATCGCATCTTGTACCTCCTCGTCTCGATCTTGAAGCCGGCGGTCCACATTAGCGGCCGCTCGGTGCTGGTCGTCCCGGTTCCCACAAGGGACGATTCCCGGCACGCGCCTCGTCCCCGAACTCTTGGCGCAAAAACGCCAGCAGGTCATCCAGGGCGACGAACCCCTGGCGCCCCCGTTGCGGCGCGACTTCCTCCAGCAAGAAGCGCCAGCGCACCCTGTCGCTGTCCGCCAGGTCGCCGTTTTCCTGCCAACAGCGCAGCAGAAACACGCGGTCGGATCGAGATGCCTGGTGCATGACTGCCTCATTTGCGTTTCTGACGATTTGTGCCATGATAATAGCGGCTGGGCCGTTTTCTCACAGTATCTGCGAGGCGTTGATGGACAACTCGCTGTGGACAAGAT
>QMOE01000544.1 GCA_003648125.1 Chloroflexota bacterium | reverse complement strand
CTGGCCTCTGAGCCGCCCTTGGCCCCGCCCACGCCGTCGGCGACGACGAGCAATTGCCCTTTGCGGGCCAAAAGTTCCGGGCTGGGTTTAAAGCCCTCTTTGCCGGAGTGGGGGTAAATGGCGTCCTCGTTCCCCTCCCGCTGGCGGCCCTTGTCGGTAGCGCCCCACACGGTCAGGGGGAGCGAGGTCTGTTGCGGGATGGGTTGGGGTGAGTGATTTGCGTTGTTCATCGGTTAACCTCCTGGGGTGGGGGTTGGTGTGCGCGGTCGCGGCGTGTTGGTGGGCGTGAACGTGGGCGCCGGCGTAGAAGTCGCTTGTGATGTGGCGGCAGCGGTAGGCGTGTTGGTGGGCGTGAACGTGACGGTCGGGGCGCAGGTAACAGTCTCGATAGCTGGCGCCGGGGTTGGGCCGGAGGTGGGCGTAGGAGTGTTTGTCAAGCTCTTGATCCCCCATCCCACGGCGGTGAGGCAGCCGGTCAGCGCGAGACCGGTCGTGGTGACGGCGAAAACGCGCCGTGCGCCCGCTTTCCAGTCGGTCGGCGTCGGTACCTGATCCAGGGCGGCTTGCATTTCGCGCGCGGTTTGGAAGCGACAGGCCGGCTCTTTGGCCAGCGCCCGCATCACAATCTCTTCCAGCCGTGGGGAGATGGAAGGACGCAGTTGGCGCGGTGGGATGGGAGTATAGAGCGGGTCGGCTATCATAGCGATGTTGGCGAATGGCAGGGTGCCAGTGAGCATCTCGTAGAGGGTGACGCCCAGGGAAAAAATATCTGAGCGGGTGTCCAGCTGTTCGTGTCGCCGTCCCATTTCCGTGATTTGCTCCGGCGAGAGGTACTCGGGGGTGGCAATGCCCAATATCCCGGCGCGAGGATGGCGTAGGTCCCGGGAGATGCCGAAATCGCACAGCACCGCCTGGGGTACGCTGCTGCGCAGGTATTTGAATCGCCGGCGACGGAAGAGCACGTTGCCAGGTTTAATGTCCAGGTTGATCACGTACTGTTCGTGGATGTGCTCCAGTGCGCCGGTCAGTTGACGGGCGATGCCCAGCGTCTTTAGCAGGCTCAACCGCCGTCCCTCGGCCGATGGCGAAAGCAGCAGACCGGTGGTGGTAGGGCGGGTTAGGAGCCGTTCGAGGGAATCCCGGCTCAAAAGCTCCATGGCATAGTACCAGCCCCAGCCGAAAGGGAATCGCTCGCGAGCGGCGTAGACTGGGCGGCGGTCGTCGCCCAGGGGCAGAGGAAAGATGCGCACCACGTTGGGATGGTCAAAGCGGCTGAGAAAGTCGGCCTCGGCGACCAGCGCGGCCTGATGGTCTTCTTTGGCGATCTTGAGCGCCAGGCGGCGAGGTAGGTTGGGGTGGCGGTATTTTTCGCGCACCTCGCTCTCAAAGATGCGGGCCATGCCGCCACGCCCTTTGAATCCACGCACGATCCGGTAGGGGCCGACGATGGTGTTGGGTATGATGTGGTTCAGTTCCTCGCTGCTCAAATTTACCTCTTTGCTCAGGACGTGTTTCGTAGGACAAGTTGGCAATTTGCCAAATTGCCCTACAACCGAAATTTAGTACACTTGTTTTGTCGGCCCGCCGCGCTGACCTGGGCCAGGTGGCGGGGCCGGCTGGGTGGCTGGATGTGCCCCCTGGCCTTGCTCAGGTGGCGAGGGAGGAGGGGGCGCTACCGGCGTGCCACGCGGTGGAGTGACGCCCAGTTGACGGGTCGAGCCTCCCACGCGCTTGAATTGCAGCCGCGTTTGCCCGACTTGGATAATCGCATCCGGCTGGAGCAACATGCGCTTGTGTGGTGGTATGGGCGCGTCGTAGACCCGCGTGCCGTTGGTGCTGCGTTCGTCGGTGATGTAGAATTGGGTTTGCTCCAGTTGAACCGAAAAGTGGGGATTGGAGGCGTACTCGTCGTACAGGGCAAAGTCGCAGAATTGGGGATCGCGCCCTACCTTGACCACCTGGGCCGAGAGGCGAAATTCCTTGCCCATGTTGGCTCCCTGGATGACGACCAGTTTGCCGGGAGCTTTCCGTGGTGCAGCTCCCAAGCGTTGGGTGACCCCCTTGAGTACGCCGGTGGTGTGCGCGACTACCTTGCGGGCCACTTCCCCTCGCGTCCGAACGAGCAGAATCAGCAGGATCAGCATCCCTAGCGCCATCACTGCCAGGATGATGAGCAGCCACCAGTAATCGGTGATCCATTCCAGTATTTTTTCCCACAGGCCGGATGGGGGCAGCGGCTCCCATTCGGCCTGGACGTTGACGGGCGAGCTGATCACTGGTTGAGATAGATAGGCGTCATTTGCTTCCGCTGTGAAGGTAAAGTCCTCGGTCTTTATTTCTTGTGTTTCCCGCGTCTCCTCTGTTTGAGTGATAAAGTCCGTAATGTCTATGCTGGCCTCAAACGGCGCCGCTGTGCTGGTGGCGATAAGGATGCCGTTGCGATAGTAACGTACCGCGTCGGGGTTGCGCTCGACTCCATCCGGGAATGTCAATTCGACGCTCAGGGGAATCTCGACCGGTGTGGTGTGGGAGTAGGGCACTGTATACATTTCCCCATCGCTGGGGGAGGTCAACGTGATTTCAGGCAGTTGCAGCCGGGATGAGACGCTCGCCTCGTCTGAACCGTCGCCGGTTGATGTATTTAAAACTTGGATGCGCGCCTGGTAATCCCCTTGCGGTCTGAGTAACTGGAACGTGACGCGGTAGGATTGACGTTGGGTGACGATGTTCCCAAACAGGTCGGTGGCATCTGTGTCGTCGGCGCTGGCGTGGGTGACGTGTCGGCCGTTCGTCCGTTCGGCCATAATCTGCATATTGTAGGCGTCGCTGGTGACGCCGCCCATACGGACGGAGTAGAGCAGGATGTCGTT
>QMOE01000543.1 GCA_003648125.1 Chloroflexota bacterium | reverse complement strand
CTGCTCAGTGGCCTCATAAGCAATCGCATAAAACAGACCATCGCGCACACGCACCGACTTGAGGAGGAGGCCGAACTGCGAAAATTACGTGCTGCTCAAGAACGTTCGCAAATGATGTTCGAGTTGGCGAGCACGCTCAGTGCAACGTTAAACTATAACAAGGTGTTAGAAGCGGTGCTCGACGTGGGCGAGGCTGGTATGCAGGAATTGGGTCGCCCGGACTCGGCCAACGTGAGCATGGTGATGCTCTTTGGTCGCAACGACTTGCGTATTGTAGCCTCGCGTCACCTACCACCCCGCGATCAAAAAGCCGTGTTTCAGGGCCGGAGTGGTGTTTTGGGCCAGGCATTGGCGACAGCAGAGCCCGTAATAGCCGACAATCCGGCAGCAGACCCAGAGTTAAGCCAACTTGTCACGATGCACAGTTGCCAACAGGCAATCATCGTGCCGTTGAGGGCCGGATTTGAGAACTTTGGCGCGATTGTTTTCGGCAGTTCTCATACTGGCGTCTACACGGAAGAGCACCAGGACCTGCTCATTGCCATAAGTAATCAGGCCATCGTTGCGCTGCAGAACGCCCAACTTTATCAAAGCCTGATGGAGGAGAAGGAACGCATCGTGGCGGTGGAGGAAGACGCGCGCAAGAAACTGGCTCGCGATCTGCACGACGGCCCCACGCAGAGTATCGCGGCCATGGCGATGCGGCTGAACTATGCCCGAATGTTGTTGGAGAAAGACCCGCAACAGACAGCCAAGGAATTGATGCACGTCGAGGAGTTGGCGCGCCGCACGACGAAGGAAATCCGTCACATGCTCTTTACGCTCCGGCCGCTCATCCTCGAAACACAGGGACTGCAGGCCGCGCTGGTGCAATACATCAGCAAATTGGCCGAAACAGACCCCACGCCAATCCACCTGGAGGCAGCGGCAGGTGTAGACCAATCGCTGGACCGGAACGCTCAAGGGGTAATCTTTTACATCATCGAAGAAGCGATTGGCAATGCCCGCAAACACGCCCAAGCCGCAAATATATGGGTGCGGTTTTACATTCAGCACAACGACACTTTCATCGCCGAAGTGCAGGACGATGGCAAAGGGTTCGACGTGGACACAGTGCAGACGCGCTACGATGAGCGCGGAAGTTTGGGCATGATCAACATGTACGAGCGGGCCGAGTTGGTCAACGGTAAATTGACAATCGTCTCTGCGCCAGGCAAAGGCACACGAATCACACTGACTGCCCCTCTGCCAGGGAGATAGGCGCGTGCCCGAACTGACTATGGCGTGGAGCGAAGGCTGGCTGTGGCTGGGTGGCTCACTGCTCCTGGCTGTCATCTGGGCAAACCTGGCCTGGTTTTTCCGTCAACCTCGCCCTGGCGCGGTAGGCGAGTTCGTCACTCGTCTGGTCGCCTGGCGTTTTTCCCCCTATCTGCTTCAATTCCTCCGTTTGCTGTACTACATCGGCGTGCCCTTTGCTGTGCTTCTGTGGGGCCACGATGCGGTCGTCGGGCGACTGCTGGGGCTCCAGCGATTCGACTTGCCTGCGCTGAGTGACGATGTAACCGGCGCTACCGTGGCGGCCAACTGGCTCGACTGGACCTATGACGCGGGATGGGCCGCCGTGTTGGGCATTGGCGCGTGGTGCCTGCTGGCATTAGGTTGGTGGGGTTACTGCCGGGCGCTGAGCAGCGTCGGTGAGGAGAGCGCGGTTGCTGGGGCCGATGTTTCCGGCTGGATTATGTGGCGCGAAGCAGCCTACCACGAAATCCATTGGGCCTTTTACCGCAACGCGCCCGTCCTCGCATGGGGCGCGTATGGGGGGGTATGGGGCGGGCTGGCATTGGTGGTGCTGGAGGCGGCGCTCAACCCGGCCTGGCGCGCGGGCCTGGCAGCCCCACAACGAGCCCCGGCCCAGTTGCTGCGCGGGGCACTGGCCGTCGTCAGTGGCGCATTGTTTTTGCAGACTCAGAACCTATGGCTGGCACTGATACTCCACTGGGGAGTATCGTGGGGCCTGGCCGCGCTTAGTGCCTACCCGGAAAGTGTTAGTAGTAGCGGTTTCAACCGCTTGGGGAACGACTAAAGTCGTTACTACGGATTTCTCGGATAGGCTCTTGGCGCGTCAGGGCAACAGCAATGCCAGAGCAACCAATAGGGTCAACATTGCCACGGCGATGATGCCGATGCGCTTGAGGTCAGCGATGACGTAGTGGTATTCCTCGCTCAGATCAGTTGCCTTCGGTGCAGCCTGCACCTGGGTGGCGGCCCGGGGGGCCACAATTCCCTTATTACCCCCCGGTTGTACCATCTGGGTCGGCGAAAAGCGTACTGGCCGTCCTTTCTTCTTGCGTGATTTCTTCGTCATGCTCTTTCTCCTCTCTCACGGTTGTAACTCCCCAATAACGATGATGCGGTGTGTGTCAATCCCATACGGGTAACAAGATATGAGCGTCAGCACTGGGCTGGAAGCAGGATACATCACGCTCACCTCCGTCGGCTCAATGAAACGCTTCTGGGTGACGACGTAACGGTAGACCTGGCTGGCGGTGTGGACGAAAACCTCGTCGCCCAGTCCAAGGTCTGGCAGGGCACGAAATATCTCGCCAAAGATATCGTTGTGGGCCGAGATGATGCAATTATCGCTTTCACCTGGATTGGCGCTGCCCACGTGATGGCCGGCCCCCTGCTTGAGCGATTCCCAGTCGTCCCCCTCCACGACCGGAGCGTCTACTGCGATGGCCGGGATCTGGATGCGGATGGCCTGCTCCGGCCCCGGCGTGGGCATGGGCCGCGGCGTGATCGCGCTCACCAGGTCGCGCAGGTGGGCGGGGATCTCGGCGGGCGCGGAGCCGCCGAGCGCATCGGGTGGCGTGTG
>QMOE01000542.1 GCA_003648125.1 Chloroflexota bacterium | reverse complement strand
TGCTGGCTTCGTCCACCTTCGCCATTGTCCGCACGCTCCGTCGCCTAGCGAATCGACTGGAGAACCTTCGCGATGAACTTGATCTGCTCGATGACGAAGACATTGAGGGCATTGATGAACTGGCGGACGAATATGAAGAGGATGCCGAGGAGGAATCAGACGAGAAGATTGACCCCAAGCAATTGAAGAATGAGCTTCAAGACCTGCGCCGCTATGCCGAATTGGCCGCACGTATTGGCCACAACGCCAAGGGCGACACGTTGCTGCCTGCGCTCAAGATCGCCTTTGCCAAGGCCGAGGAGCTTGGTGCGGCCCGCAAGGTTGTCATCTTCACCGAGTCGCGGCAAACCCAGCTCTATCTTTACGACCTGCTGACCGCCAACGGCTACGAAGGTCAGGTCGCTACGATCAATGGGACGAACCGACAACCACATCATGCTGAAATCTACGAGCGATGGCTGGCCAAGCACGAGGGAACAGATCGGCTCACCGGTTCCCGCGCCATTGATATGAAGGCGGCTATTGTTGAACACTTTCGGGACGAGGCCACTATCCTTGTCGCTACCGAGGCCGCCGCCGAAGGCGTGAATCTTCAGTTCTGCTCACTTGTCGTCAACTTTGATCTACCGTGGAACCCCCAGCGTATCGAGCAGCGTATAGGCCGATGCCACCGCTACGGGCAGAAGCACGACGTGGTTGTGGTCAACTTCATTAACCTTCGCAACGAGGCCGACAAGCGGGTGTATGAGTTACTCAGCGAGAAGTTCCGATTGTTCAGCGGCGTGTTCGGCGCATCGGACGAGGTACTCGGCGCGTTGGAATCCGGTGTGGACATCGAACGTCGTATTGCCGAGGTCTATCAGACCTGCCGCACCAACGCAGACATTCAGGCCGCATTCGACGCCCTCCAGGCGGAACTGGATGCCAAGATTCAGGCACGTCTGGCCGCAACCCGCCAGGCCTTACTGGAGCATTTTGACGAGGACGTTCGTTCTCGCCTGAAGTTCAGCCGCGAGAAAACCATTGAGTGTCTATCTCAGCGGGAACACTGGCTGCTGGACCTCACGCGCACCGAGCTTGACGGCCAGGCACAATTTGATCCCGACAAGCCACGTTTCCGCTACTCTGGTCCCGATGCCCGCCAGGGCTGGTACAACCTCGACTGGAAAACGGCTGACGAAGCGGATGAGCATTTCTACCGGCCGGATCATCCTCTCGCTATCCGGTTGATTGAACAGGCCATCGCGCGGAAACTGCCCGCCGCTCAGATAACATTCGATTACACGAATCACCCATCGAAAATCAGTGTCCTCGAACCCTTGGTGGGCCAGTCCGGCTGGCTGGAACTGTCCAAGCTTACCATAACGGCCATGGAAGTTGACGAATTTCTGATCTTCGCCGCCCGCACCGATCATAACAAACCTATCGACGAGGAAATCTGTCGCAAGCTACTGTCCCTCCCAGCCGTGGCGGGCGGAGAACCGGGCAATTCGCCTGATTTGACCGATCTGCGCAAGGCCCAAGTGGAAGCCCGCCTCGGAGAGATCGACACCCGTAACGGCCAGTTCTTCGACGAGGAAGTTCTCAAGCTCGACCGCTGGAGCGAAGACTTGAAACTATCCCTTGAACACGAGATCAAGGAACTCGACAAGCAAATTCGTGAACTGCGCCGCACGGCCGCGCTCGCCCAGTCATTGCAGGATAAACTCACCCATCAGAAGCAACTCCGCGATATCGAGCGTCGCCGCAACTCGAAGCGCCGTGAACTGTTCGACGCCCAGGACGCCATCGATCAGCAACGCGAAGAGTTGATTGGCAAGATCGAAAAGCAGTTGAAACATAGCAGTGAAACCCAACCACTGTTTACCATCCGGTGGAGGCTCCAATGACCGACAACCCAGGAACACCAGACACAACCGAGGCACTCCAAAGCCCCAACGACCTGTTGGCAGTGGAGGTCGCTGATGCATTGGTGGAAGCAGGGCTGATCACCGACGGACACAAGGCGGCGTTGCTCACCAAGCTGAAGTCGGGTGGCGTTCGCCAAGACGACTGGAATCTCTGGGTCGATATGGCCACTGCGCCGGAGGCCACGGACGAGGAGGCCCACGATGAATAAGCCGATCACAAAGACTCGTCTGGCAGGCTTTCGTGGTGCGACCACAGCATTCGAGCTTGATCTCGACCCATCGAAGGATATGACCATGCTCTTCGGGGAGAACGGGTCGGGGAAAAGCACCATTCTCGACGCCATTGATGTCGTCTGTAACGATACCATCGGTTGTCTGGAGGGAGTCAGTGTTGGGCAAGCTCCAGGCCGGTATCTCCGCACACTGGGGGCCCAGCCCGCGAGCCTTCAGGTCACCGTGTACTCCAACGGCGAGAGCTGGACCGGCACGATGCGGCGAAACGCCATCACCGTGTCTGGTGGAGGCGATAGGCCGTGCGTGAAGATCTTGCGCCGAAACAAGATTCTTGAGCTTGTTACCGCCCAGCCCAGCGACCGATACCGGGCGTTAAGCCGCTTCATCGACATCGGTGTTGTGGAGCAGTCCGAAACCAACCTGAAACAGAAGCTGGACGCCACGAACTCCGAGATCACGACCTTGACGCGCGATAAGGATCGAATGGCTGGTCAGCTTGATGACCTGTGGGTTGCCGAAGGTCGTCCAGGGCCGGGGCCAACGGCGATGGAATGGGCCGAGCAACGCGTCAACACAGGCATTCAGGGCCTGAATGACAAGCTCGAATGCTTTAAGGAAGTGGTCGATGCCGTTGCGGCCGCGACTGCAGCAAAGACCGCATACGAAGATCGGAAGGCTAGGCACTCAAACGTGGCGGACCAGTTGGCTGATGTCGAGCAACAGATCGCCAAC
>QMOE01000541.1 GCA_003648125.1 Chloroflexota bacterium | reverse complement strand
GGGCTGAATAACACAGCGAGCATCCACCGCTTGAGTAGCGAGCGTCGGTTGAGTAGACCTTTAGGTCGTATCGAAACCAAGCGAGCGGCCTCGGGACAAACAACAAGTTCAAGACAAGCGGGCCTCAAAAACAGGTTTTTTTCACACTACCCGCTTGGTTTCGATACGCTCCGGCACAAAAAGCGTGTACCTCCGCTACTCAACCAGCGCTCGCAAAATTATCCAAACGGGCAAGTTAATTTAATTCTCGTTACAAGGAATCTGCTGGTACAAAGCGGCTCTTTCGTCACATGTCTCAATTTTCAACATCTCGGTGTATCTCTGTGGCTTCTCTGCGCTCTCTGTGTAACTGATTTTGGCATCTTTGAAAATATCCGGTAGTGAATATGGGAGCACAAATGCTGCCGTCCGCCAAAAGAGCATCAACACGCACTGCGTCCACGGCGATTCTCCTCGGCCT
Organism: Chloroflexota bacterium; assembly: GCA_003648125.1. Next base: position 2,417 of record QMOE01000541.1, on the reverse strand, counting down.
GATATTGCTATCCTTCACTCTGCGCATCTACCGGCTGGATGGACAGAGTCTATGGGGCGACGAAGCGTGGAGCCTCTTCCACGCCACACGGGAATCATTCGGCAACGTCCTGCGCAGCGCCCACGACGATGGGGTGGTTCCCCCGGCCTACTATCTGTTCCTGCACGCATGGACAGCGGTAGCAGGGCAATCCGAGTTTGCCCTACGGTACATCTCGCTGCTCTGCGGAGTACTGGCGGTGCCGGCCATCTTTGCTCTGGGACATCGCCTGAGCGGCGTGGGCACGGGGATCACAGCGGCCCTGCTCCAAACACTTTCGCCATTCCACGTCTACTACAGCCAGGAAACGCGCATGTACGCCCAGATGACCCTGTTCACCATTCTATCCACCTACTTTTTCTGGCGCTTGATTGCCAAGACACCATCGAGCGATTGGAAAGTATGGGCCGGCTACGTGATAACCGGCGGACTGGCCGTGAACTCGCACTACTTTGCCTGGTACGTCATCCTGGCGCACGGGCTTTTCTGGCTGGGCGATTTGATTCGGGTGCGCTTCATTTCGGTTGGAGGTAGTCGCGGTTTCTATACCGCGCGCTATGGAAAGCGCGGCTACTCAACTCATTTGAAATGCACCCATTTGATTCGGAAACGATTCGTCACCTGGCGCGTCGCGCTTCTGTGCCTGAGCGCGCAAGCGGCGATCCTGGCGCTCTTTTTGCCGTGGGCCCTCTACGTCTGGGAGCGGGCGCTGGGCCTGACCGGACAGGTCACGCCTATGAGCGTTCCCCTGACGGTCATCCTGCGCCGCTGCCTCGGTATCTTTAGCGCCGGCGCGCCATCTATCGCCGCAGAACAGGCGGAGGTGGGCTGGATGACCTTGATCCCCTTCCTGCTTTTGCTGGCCCTGGCCGTGCTGTGGCCGTGGAAGCGACGCGGTTCGATCTTTCTGATCGTTTGTGCGAGTACGCCCATCCTGGCGACTTTTTTCCTGTCCTTCCCCACCCTGCCCGGCTGGTCACGATACTTTATCGCCGCCAGCCCGCCCTACTACCTGCTGCTGGCCCAGGGAGCGGATGGTTTGAGACAGTTCGCCCAATCCAGTCCTCTCGCTGCCAGACGGCGCGTTGTACGAGTTGGGCTGGCTGCGTTGCTGGTCGCTCCCCTGAGCCTGGCCCAGATGCGCTCGCTGCGCCAGTATTACACCAACCCCATCCATTGGCACTGGGATTATCGCGGGCAGATAAACAGTATGGCAAAGGGTGCGCGGACGGACGCGGCCATAGTCTACAACGGCAGAGACCTGCCGGTCATCCTCGAGTACTACCTCCCGGCCGATACCCCCTATACCATCATTCCATCACTCTGCAACGCGGACGAGGGACGCATCCGAGACGAGATCGCCGCCGTCGCCGCTGAGCACGAGCAAATCTGGCTGATGCGTTCGATACCGCTGGCCTGCGACCACAATCACCGGGCCGCCCAGTGGCTCAAGGAAAACGCCTATCAAGTCAGCGAGACCTGGCTGGAAAACAACCTGTTCGATCTCTATCTGACTCCGACGGAGATGGCTTTCTCCAATAACCTGCCCGCTCTCACCTTTGACGGTCAATTCGAGTTGGTGGAATTTGCTTCGAGCCGCTGGCGCGTGGCTCCAGGCGACGCGCTGGCCGTCGCGCTGCGCTGGCGCGCCCTAGCCCCTATGGACGTGGATTTCAAGTTCTTTCTGATCTTGCTAGGCCCCAACGGCGAGAGCTTTGCCCTGAAGGATGGCATGCCGCTGAACTGGCTGCGGCCAACGACGTCGTGGAGCGCGGGAGAAATCGTGGACGACCGCTGGGGGATGACCGTGAGCGCGAATACGCCCGCTGGCGCGTACCCACTCTACGTGGGGGCATACGATCCCGCCACCGGAGAGCGGCTTGCCGTTCAAACGTCAGATGGAGAGAACGCAGGCGACATGTTGTTAATAACAGAGATCGAGGTTCGCTGACTCTACACAAAAGGGGAAAAGTGATATGACAAAAATTACCCACATAGTCAAACGTACTGGAGCCGTGGTGCCCTTTAACCAGGAGCGCATCACCAACGCCATCTACCGGGCGGCGGTCGCCGTGGGCGGGCGCGACCGCTCCATCGCCGAGCAACTGTCCGGTCAGGTCGTGGCTGTGCTGGAAGAGAAGACACCGCCTGGTCACACGCCCACCATCGAAGAGATCCAGGACACGGTCGAAAAGGTGCTGATCGAGAACGGGCGCGCCAAGACGGCCAAGGCATACATCCTCTATCGCGACGAGCGGGCGCGCCAGCGGCAGGAGCGCGCCCAACGCTCGCTGCACCTCTCGGAAAATGTCCCCTGGCGCAAGCTGTGGGAGGTGCTGAACTGGAGCGTAGACCACGACCTGCACACCGTCGAGCGG
>QMOE01000540.1 GCA_003648125.1 Chloroflexota bacterium | reverse complement strand
CGCCCACAGGTTGCTGGGGTCGTCTACCGGCAGATATAGCCCTCGGGGAACGCCGCAGCCAGGCAACCCATCGGTGGCCCAGGGTGGTGTGTGTTTCAGCACCACTGCCACCTCGCGGCCGGCGGTGGCGGCCTGGTTCAGCCACTCCTCTGGCACGTGGTAGCCGTTCCAACTATCGGGGCCGTCGGGCTGCAACTCGGACCAGTAGAACAGAATGCGCTCCCAGCCCACGCCCGCCTCGGCTGCGGCAACCGGGTCGCGGAATGCCTCGACCGCGCCGAAACGCGGATCGGGCGGGGAGGACTGCGCTCTGACGGGTGAGATCAGTGACGAGCAAAGAACGAGCAGCAAGCAGACAGATTTTGGGATTTTAGATTTGGTCATTTAGATTTGATGACCTTGGCCCGATACCACTCCCAGAAGCGGCTCATTCCTTCAGCAACGGGGACGGTCGGCTCATAGCCCAAGAGATCGCGTGCTCTGGTGATGTCGGCGTAGGTGACGGGCGGCTCGCTTGGTGGGGCGGGTGGGGTAGTCATCCGCGCGCTCTTGCCGACCAGTTCCTCGATCAATGCCACGAAATCGGCCATGCGCACCGGCTCGCCGCGCCCCAGGTTGATGACCCTGTAGCCCAGTGGGCGGTCTGTGGCGGCCACAACGCCGGAAACGATGTCGGCGACATAGGTCCAATCGCGGTGCATCTCGCCGGCCTCGTAGAGTTTGAACTCTTGGTCGCGGACGATGGAATCGGTGATAATGTAGGGCATCATGTCCGGCCGGCCGCGCGGGCCGTAGACGGAGAAAAAGCGCACTCCGGTAAAGGATAGGCCGAACATGTTGTGGTAGGCGTATCCCATCACTTCCCCGGCGATCTTGGTGGCAGGGTAGGGGGCCAGCGGTTTTCCCAGAGGGTCGTCCTCCCGGAACGGCAACCGCTTGGTGCGCCCGTAGACGGAGGAGGTGGAGGCGAAGACAAAGTGGGGGACGCCCGTTTTGCGGGCCGCCTCCAGCATATTGACCGTGCCGCCCACGTTGATGTCCACATAGAGCGGGCCGCGCTCGATGGAGTAACGCACCCCGGCCATCGCCGCCAGGTGGATTATGGCGTCGAACCCGCCCTCCGCGCAGATGCGCTCCATCGCCCCCGCGTCCCGTACGTCCGCCTCGTGGAGTGTAAAGCGCGGGTTGGGCGTCAGCAGGGCCACGTTGGCCCGCTTGCGGGCGGGATTGTAGTAAGCGTTAAAGTTGTCCACGCCGGCAACATCATCGCCCCGCGCCAGAAGCGTTTCGGCGACGTGGCTGCCGATAAAGCCGGCTGCTCCGGTGACCAGAATGTTCATCTCTTACTCCTGTGTGAACGTCTTTATAATGCGGTGTATCATCAGTAGCCGCGATTTCCATATCGCGCCATCTCCGCGAGGTATGGAAACCTCGGCTACATTTTACGTGCCGCCCTGGTCGCATCAGGGGATGCTCCCTTTTCCCCAACCGAGTTGACGGTCATCTCAATCCTCCTGGCCCGACCACAGGTGAGTGCTGTCGTCCATCCCTGCCGGCCGGATATCCTGTATGTTTAGTTGGAGCTGCCGCCGTCCGTTCCACTCGTTGACTTCGAGGCGATAGACAACGTCTACCCGGTCGGGTAGTTTCCCGATCCACTCTCCCTGCCGGAAAGCGATGCCATCCCAGGTGGCCTGACCGTCCGAGAGCTTGAGTTTGAGGTGCTGGCCATTGTTCCCCACGGCGCGTTGGCTCCTGGCCTGGACGTTGCGGCTGAGGAGGAGCGGTTGGGGGTTGGCGTAGCCACAAGGCTCCAAGCGGGCCAACTCTTGCTCTAAATCCCACGAAACCTGTGCTAGTTCGATCTCCGCATCCACGCTCAGTGCGGGAGTCAATTCGATGCCGGCCAGTTGCTCGGCGGCCAGTGTTAGCAGCCTATCAGCCAGCGCGTCCAGGTGTTCATTGGAGACGGTAAAGCCCGCTGCGGCGGCGTGCCCGCCGTGTTGAAGGAGCAGGTCGGCGCACTCGTCGAGCGCGTTGATGATGCTGAACTCGGGGATAGAGCGGCAGGAGCCGCGGCTGGTTTGCTCGCCTATCTCGGCGACGATGGCTGGGCGGTAGAACTCGTCAACCAGCCGGCTGGCGGCCAATCCTACGATGCCGGCCGGAAAGTTTGGGGCGGCGGCAAAGAGGAGGGGTGCTTTGTCCGCCGCTTCCAGTGCTAATTGGCGGGCCTGGTCCTGAATTTCGAGCGTGATTCTGCGGCGCTCGCGGTTCAATTGATCCAGTTCTCCGGCCAGCCGCTCGGCCTCGGCGGGGTACTTGGTCTCCAAGAGTTGATACGCTACCTTGGCGTGGGACATCCGCCCGGCGGCATTGATACGCGGTCCCAGCGCGTAGCCGATGGCGGTGGCGTTCACCCGTCCCGCTTCGATCTTGGCCAGTCGGCAAAGCTCCTCGATGCCCGGTCGCTCCATCTGGTTGAGTCGCTCCAGCCCGCGATATACCAATGTCCTATTCTCGCTCAGGAGGGGAACCATGTCCGCCACAGTGCCCAGGGCGACCAGGTCCAGCAGATCGTTTTCTTTCAGGTTCACTTTTTGCGCGGTCACTGGGGTCTGGTGATGGCTGCGCAGCAGGGCCTGGGCGAGCTTGTAGGCCACGCCCACTCCGGCCAACTCGTTGAACGGATAGCGGCTGTCGGCCCGTTTGGGGTCCACTACGGACACGGCAGGGGGCAGTTCCGGGCCGACGGAGTGGTGGTCGGTGATGATGACATCGAGGCCCAAGCGCCTGGCAAAGGCCACCTCCTCTAACGAACGCACACCACAATCCACAGTGACGACGACGCGGGCACCCTGGCGGGCCAGTTGGGCCAAT
>QMOE01000539.1 GCA_003648125.1 Chloroflexota bacterium | reverse complement strand
GCCCGGGCAGCCAGGTACTCCTGAAACGTGAGATGGGAGAAGCTGTAGACCCCCAGCCCCCGCTCTTGCAGCAGCCCGCTGCGGGCGTTGATGATGGCCACAAATGCCTCGCCCCGCTTGCCCGCCAGCCGCCGGTCGTCGCCGCTGAGCGGCAGAAAGAGGTCACACAACTGGCGCAGCAGCATCTCTTTGTCAATCTCGCGCAGGGCCCGCTCCTGCATCCAGAAGGCGATTGGCTCCAGCAGGCTGCGCTTGTCGCCAGCGTCCAGCGCCAGGCCAGGCAGAGCGTAGCCGCGCACGCCCCGCGCCTCGTCCCAGTAGCCCAGCAGCACCTCGATGCACTCTTCGTACAGCTCGGCCCGCCGCTCCGGCAGCTTGGCCCGGTAGCGATGCACCAGGGCGATGACCGTCAGCAACAGTGGGTTGACGGCCAGCTCGCGCACCCGCTCGTTATCCTGAATCGCCGCCAACAGTCCCTCAGCCTGGCCGGCGGCCCGCCGCTCGATGGTCGGGCTGCGCCGTCCGGCCAGGGCCACCTCCACGGCCGTGCTCCAGTTGCGCACGAAGCGCTCCACGGCGGCGCGGTCGAAGTCGCGCACGGTGGCCAGGAAGTAACCCTCGCCCAGGCGGGCCGCGCCCTGGTAGCCAACGATGCGGCTGGTGACGACGTAGCGGTTGGCCGGGTAGCGGCGGGTAAAGGCCTCGACGATGCGCGCCACCCGCCGCCGCAGATCGGGGGCGGCCACCTCGTCCAGGCCGTCCAGCAGCACTGCCGCCCCGCCCGCTTCCAGTGCGCTCCGGAAAAAGCCCTTCGGCAGGGTGATTTCCTGGGCGGCGAAGTAGTCGGTCAGGTAGTCCAGCAGAAAGCGCGGACCATCTAGCCCGGCGTCCTCCCGCGTGGCGGAGAGGTGGCGGGCAAAGTCGCGCAGCGGCAGCAGGATGGGCAGCCGTCGCTCGGTTTTGCCCGCCAGGCCCAGCCGCTCGCCGACCAGGCCGGGGCGGTCGCGCAGGTCGCGGGCGTAGGTCAGCGCCAGGTAGTTGAGGAACGTCGTCTTGCCGCTGCCGGGCGCGCCCAGGATCACCAGCCGGGGATGGTCGGCCAGGGCTTCGTTCACGCTGAGGACGACTTCCACTTCCCGCTGGCGGAGCATGTCCTGGCGCCAGGATTTGTCGCCGGGGACACGAGCGCCCAGGCGGGCCAGCTCAGCGTCCATCTCGTCCGGTTTGACGGTGCGCTTCTGCACGGCGTCGAGGGTGATGTAGACCTCCTCCAGGTCTATGCTCACCAACTCGCCCGCCGAGCGGATGCCCTGCAGGCGGAGGTGTTGGGTGCTGTCTATGACGTGGGTCAGGTAGGCATGGAGGGCGCGGCGGGGGTCTACGGGAGCCTTCTTGGCTGGTGGCTGGCCATGGATGTGTATCTCGACGTGATGTTGTCGTCCGCCAATGACCCCAACGCCTGCTCCCTCTTTGACGACGATCTCTTCGTAGAGATCGCCCACGACGGTGGTAGTGCGCTCCAGGCCGGCGGGATAGGCTGCCAACTCCTCCTGGAGTTGCTGGACCAGCCAATCTTGTTCCGCCTCGGGCAGCGCCTGGCGTGCCTCGCGCACGACGTCCAGCTCGGCCAGCAGGGCGTCCACTGCCTCACGAAGCTCCTGTGACTCGGCCAGCGCTGCTTCCAGCTCGCGGACGGCGGTCTTTTCGTCGGGGTGGTCTTTCCAGCGCTGTACCATCCCGGCGACGAGATCGCCACCGACAGCGCTGGCGATGCCTCCCAGAGCCATTCCGACGCCCATGGCATCGCCCCTGGCCAGCGCTTCGGCCAGGGGGAAAAGGGTCATCGTCGCCAGGAAGCCAAAGAGGGTGTGGGCACCAGCATTACGCCAGGCATCTTTGGGGGCCTGCGCCCAGGTTTGCAGGCGCTCTTTGACCTCTGCTGCCCATTCGGTGAGGTTAAATGGCATGGGAAACCTCCATCACTTCCTGAAGGATTACTTTGCATCTCCACGAGCTTGAGGGCGAGAGTCTCGACACACTTAGGAATTGCCAGCGCATACGCTTTCCAGTAGCTCAAACACTGGCTCCAGGCCCTCGATGCCCGCCGCGCGAATCAACTCCAGGTCGCGGAGCGCGTCCTGGACGACGCCCTGCGCGGCGCAGTTCTCTAGCGCCCGGCGGTATTCGGCCAGCGCCGGGGCGAGCAACCCGTCCCGCTTGCTCTCATCCGCCCAGCGCGGGTCGCAGACCGCCTGCCCCACCAGCGCCGCCGCCAGTGCGTAACGCGGCGCGTACAAACCCGCCGTTTTGTCCAGCAGGGCCCGGCAGCGGGCGGCCGCGTCTGTGAAGGCATCCCTAGCAGCCTCGTCGCTCTGATATAGGAGTACGATCCCCAGTACCAGTGCTGCCTGGTAGCTGGTCTCCGGCACGTCTAGGGCCAGGGCTTTTGCGCAGCGCTGTCGGGCTTTGAAGAGTTCCCCAGTAGCCAGCAGAGCCTTGCCCAGCCCCAGTAATCGATAGCTTTCCCCCCGGCGGTTACCGATCTTGCGGGCGATCACTAATGCCAACTCGTGAAACTCTTTAGCCCGCTCAAACTGTCCCATAGCATAGTAGGCACTACCTAGGTTGCCAAGGTGATTACTTTCCGCCCGACGGTCACCGATCTCGTGATCTATGGCCAGGCATTGTTCGTAATAGCCAATAGCTCGATTGATCTGTCCCATAGCACGGTAGGCGCTACCCAGATTGCCGAGGCTTACCACTTCTCCCCAGCGATCGCCGATCTCGCGGGCTATATCCAGAGCCTCTTTATGGAGACGAATAGCGCGCTTGAACTGCCCCAAGGAGTAGTAGGTTAGGCCCAGACCGCTGCGATAAACTCCT
>QMOE01000538.1 GCA_003648125.1 Chloroflexota bacterium | reverse complement strand
TCCGACGCAAAAGTTTGACAGATACCCTCTTGACCTGAGCCGCTTTCTGCTTCCTGCTACTTGTGGTATACTATCCTCAACTTGCCATAAATACATCTGGAGGTGCAAATGGACCACTTTCTTAATCTGGCAGAGCTGAAATCCAACGAATTGCGCGGCCTGCTCGACCTGGCGCTTGAACTGAAGGCAGAATGGAAAGCTGGTGGCAATCGCCCCCTGCTCAAAGGCAAAACGTTGGGTCTGGTTTTCCAAAAACCCTCCCTGCGCACTCGTGTCTCCTTTGAAATGGGAATGATTCACCTGGGCGGGCAGGCGCTTTATCTCTCTCCCTTTGAGATCAAACTGGGCGAGCGCGAGAGCGTGCCCGATGTGGCTCGTGTCCTTTCCCGCTACGTGGACGGCATCATGGCGCGCGTCTTTGCCCACGCCGACATACTTGCGTTGGCCGAGTACTCGCGCGTGCCCGTCATCAATGGCCTCTCAGACTATAATCACCCTTGCCAGGGTTTGGCCGACTTTCTCACCATCATTGAGAACAAGGGATCGGATCTGAGGGGCCGCAAACTGGTTTTCGTAGGCGACGGGAATAACGTGGCGACCTCTCTGCTCTTTGGAGCTACCCTGCTGGGGATGGATTTTGCCATTGTCGGGCCGCCAGGGTACGGGATGCCGTCCGACGTGTGGGCGCTGGGCACCAAGTTCGCCGAGAACAGCGGCAGCAAGTTGTTGGCGACCACTGATGTCAAAGCGGCCGTTGTCGAGGCCGACGTAGTCTACACTGACGTGTGGGCCTCCATGGGTCAGGAGGATCAAGCACAGGAACGGGCGCGCATCTTCCAGCCTTACCAGGTCAACCAAGAGTTGATTGCCCAGGCCAAGCCAGACGTCATCGCTATGCACTGCCTGCCGGCCCATCGGGGACAAGAGATCACCGATGGGGTTTGCGATGGTCCACATTCAGTGTTGTGGGATCAGGCCGAAAATCGCATGCATGCCCAAAAGGCAATCCTGGCAAAATTGATGGGATAAGCGAAAGGAACGAAACCGTGGCAGGGAACCACAAAGCTTTCGAAGAGGCCATGCAGACCGGTACCAATGCCGCCTGGGATCAGGACTGGGGCGAGGCTGTTGCCGCCTACCAGCATGCGCTGACCGAGTTCCCCCGTGACGTCATCGCATTGGCGGGCCTGGGACTAGCTTACTTTAACCTGGGGCAATTCCAAGATGCCCTGGGTGCTTACCAGCAGGCCAGAGATAACTCGCCGGATGACCCTATGCTTTTGAAGCATATAGGCGAGGTGTACGAGCAATTGGGCCAGGCGAAAGAAGCTGCTGGGGCATACGTGGCTTCTGCCGAGCAATACCAGAGTCAGGAAATCTCCCACCTGGCACTAGAACGCTGGCAGGATGCGGTTCGGGTATGGCCTGATTGCCTGCCAGCTCACGTACAATTGCTTCAGCACTATCAGCGTCAGAACCAGGTGAACGAGGCGGTCGATGAATGTTTGATTCTGGCGCGCATCTACCAAAAGCAAGGACAGGCTGATTACGCCATCAAAATTTGTAGATATGCCCTTCAATTGGCTCCCCACAACCCCCAAGTGCTGACCATTATCGAGAGCCTGCGCTACGACGAACGGACTGCCGCTGGGTCGGGAGGCGAGGCTCCCACGGAGGATGTTGGATTGCTGGCTGCTATGATGGAGGAAGAGCCGTTTAGCTCTGACATGCTGACATTCGAGCCTGAGCTAGGTGGCGAATCATCCGAGGAGCGGGGCAGCCCCATTGATCTTGCCCGCCAGAAGGCACTGACCGACCTGGCCGAAAGTTTTTTCGAGGAAGAGATACCAGTTGCGCCCGCTGCAGCGCCCCCCCGGTTCAGCAAGGCGGAGATTGATACTCTCATCGGTAGGGCGATTGACCTGCAGACTCGGGGAAAAGTCGAGGAGACGATTGATGCCTACGAGCAAGTGATCCACGCGGGGGTTAGTCAACCCGCTGTATACTTTAACCTGGGTTTGCTCTATCAAGACAAATTGCGCTTTGACGCTGCCATCTCCCAGTTTGAGCGCACGGTTTCTTATCCAGAATATGCGTTGGGCAGCCACTTTGCGCTAGGCGAGTGCTATCGCGCTCAAGGGCGTGTTGACGAGGCGTTGGAACACTTTATCGAGGGGCTTAAAATCGTAGACCTGGCTACAGTCAAGCGCGAACACGCCGATGACCTGATCCAACTCTACGAGCACTTGGCTGATGGCTACATCGCCAAGGGAGATAAGGACAAGGCGCTCGAATTCACTAATTCCCTGGTCACTTTTCTGAGCGAGCAAGGGTGGGAGGACAAGGTCGTTCAAGCCCGCCAGAGGCTTGATGCGGTGGCGGAAGAGGGCCCTATCTTGAGCCTGGCCGAAATGTTGAGCATTCCCGGCTCAGACCACATCTTGAAATCGGTGGCTCTGTCGCAAGAATACGCCAAGCGTGGTATGTTCTACACGGCGTTGGAAGAGTGCTACTATGTCCTGGATCATGCCCCCACCTATATGCCCATCCATTGGCAACTGGCTCAGATTCTATTGGCAATGGGTAAAGGTGAGGAGGCTGTATCCAAGCTCGTCGTCATCGCCGACGCTTATCTGACCCAGGGCAACGTCCGTCAGGCAGTGGCAGTATACAAACGCGCTCTGCAATTGGCGCCTATGAACATCGTGGTGCGGATCAAGCTGGTAGATATACTCGTCAGACATGGAGAGATTGACGATGCTTTGCTCCACTATTTGAACCTGGCCGACAGTTATTATCAGATGGCGCAGATGGACCGGGCGCGTGAGACGTACCAGAAAGCGTTGCGACTGGCCCCGCGAGGCGCTCCCGAAAATCGGTGGGAGGTT
>QMOE01000537.1 GCA_003648125.1 Chloroflexota bacterium | reverse complement strand
GATTTCGCGTGGTGCTCGTAGCGGGTGTGTCACCCGCGTTCCACATCTGTGGGTAAGACGCAATTTTGGCCCAGATATGGGGGGCGACACATTCCCTTTGAGTTGATTTTCAGCATAGCAAAACAGGTATGTCGCGATAAGCACCTTACCAATCCAAATTTGGGGCGTGGAGCCGTCCAACAAAGATAAACTCGAATGCTCGAAGCCGTGATTGGGTAGGCCGCGAGCCGCACTGTGTATTCGTTGGCTACCCCCGAAATCAAAAAAAGAAGCTGAATTGCGCGTCAAATCGGCTTCCTGGGAAGCCGGGCGCACGTCAGGCATACGAGTCCCTGGGTCTGGAATCTGCAACTGTAGCCAGATCAGCTTTTGTTTCTCTGTCGGCGTGTCAGGCCAAAAGACCTCGTAACCCGATGGCGTGAGGTGAACGCTCACGCAGAATCCGCCCAGTACATTCAACACCTCGTCGGTGGTGCGCAATCCCGCTTCGACCAGGACCGGGTTGGCCTGACAATCTCGCTCGATCAGCGTGTAGACCATCAGAGCGACCACGCTGACGAAGCAGAGCGCGACGATGGCGTCGTCTCGGTGCAAGTAGATGGGACGGATGGGCAGGTCGCTCTTCAGGTTCCGCATCCGCCGCTCCACGTGGCGATGGTTCTTGTAGACGCCCCGCATCCAATCCATATAGTCGACGAGCGATTGGCCTGCCTCGCGGCGCTGGTTGGTGACCAGCACCCATCTACCGTCCAGTCTGGCGGCCTTGGCGATCTTGCTGGGGCGGCGGCAATACGACAAGCTCATCACTCCGTTCCGCGCAGTAAAGTTGACTCTCACAAAATCACAGACGGCTTTGAACTGGTGGGCAAGATTTGCCAGGCGCCCGGACACCCACTCGTGGTCGCCATGGTATCGGCCTTTGCCGAGGTGATCGAGCGTCCACTTTAGTTCTTTCTCGTAGGCCTCGATGAGATGGGTGCGGCGCTTCGCATCCGCTTCTTGGCGAGCGGTGTCCAGAATGATCGCCGCGCGAACCCAGTAGCGCACCTGCTGTCGCTTGGGAATTCGTCCGCGGATGCCGTGTCCTTTGCGCCTCCGGGCCATTTGCTTGCGCTCGGCCGGAGAGAGCGCCACTTTGATCCTGAAGTACAAACGGCGGAAGGTCGCCTTGATCTCGTGCCCAGCCTTCTTCGTGCTGACCGGCAACGTCTCGAACTCTTTTTCCCGGCAGCCAATGGTCACCCCACGGACGTAGGGCGTTAACTTCATTGCCCCCAGAAAACGTCCGTGCATCCGACCGATGAGCAGCATGTTCTCCGCGCTGTTCATGATGCTGTCACCTGATACCAACAAGTCACTGCGCTGGAAGAGCTGGTGCAAACGCTCGTGAGTTGACGCTACAGTAGTACCGTCGTTGGTGTTCCCAGGATGGACGCCACTCCCGCCCGGCAACGCCACCTCACCGTCGGCGGTAGCGCTGATGCCAATGTTGATCTGCCGCTTGTCGGGGCGCTTGTCCCGCGAATAGCCGAACGTCACCCAGTCGCTCTCTTCATACTTGCCGTGGAAAAAGACGGAGGTCAAGTCGTAATGGATCGTGTCGATCTTCAATTGGAACTCTTCGACCGCCCGCAAGGTAACATCCGCTGCGATGTCCCGCCAATGGGGGTACATTGCCAACAGTGCATCGGCCAAACGATCATAGTTGAGTACCTGCGGGTCAGCTATCCCCATCAGAAAGTGCAATCCGGTGTCGGCGACCCATTCGGCTATCCGGCTCAGAGGACGAGGCGACAACAATCGGTTGATGACCAACACGGCGACCACCGTGCCCTCGGAAATGTCCCCTCGTCGGGCGCAGTAACTGTTCACTGCCTGCACCAAGCCGATGCGTTCTACATAGTTCAGCAACAGATTGAGGCCTCCGATCTGATATGTGACTTTGCTCTCGACCTGCTCTCGCACAGCCAAGAGTTGTTGCACGTCGGTTGGATGAACTTGGCTCAACCGCTCTACCTGCTCGTCGCCGGGTGTGACGACTTGGGGCTTGGACAAAGGACTGTGTTGCCAATGATCTACTCGCCAGGCCATCCCCATCGAGGTGTACACCACCGCCCCCTGCCATCCTGCGGTCGCCCAAAACGTCGGTCGTGTTTGCCAGGGCGGGCGGATGGGGCAAGACCGCATACGCGCCAGGCGAGCGTCGAACTTGCGCAAGTCGCCCCGAAAACGGTAAGTGACCGACATCCAACCGGGGTTCAATTGCTCCAATGGTACCGCCCGCCAGAGACAGCCGTCGGCGCGGTAGAAGTACACTACGCTCTCCGCTGCTGCCGGGTCGCTGGCGTGCATCACGATGGCGTCGCCATCCTGGAGCGTAAAGAGGACACAATCCTCGAACACCGACATCTCTGCCAAGACAGGTGTGTCCGGCGGCATTGTCGCACGAGAATCAAGCAAACTACCGGCCGCCATTCCACGCTCATTGAGCCTCACGTGGATGTGATAGCCGCCACCCGGATTCTCGACTACACTTGGTTGGGATTCCAGCAAAGGCGTGGTATCCATTAGATGCCTCCTCGTGATTCGTAGTGGGCCTACTCCAATAGATACCTGCTTTTGCCTCAATTGTCAAGGTGCTGCCTGGCCTGTGGGCCTGCGTTTCGCGTCATACCGAAAAAGTTATGCTGAAAATGAATTGATACAGACGATTGCTAACTAACTGTCCAGCCTGCGAGTAAGAATAGCGATTAGTATCAATTGCCCGGACCAGACCTTCTACATCACAACTCTGATTTAGAATGACTTCCACTTGATTGTCCACTTGTACACTGTTCTGAAGCCGGACATCAACACTTTGGTACTGGTTCATACAAGTGCTTTTCTGTG
>QMOE01000536.1 GCA_003648125.1 Chloroflexota bacterium | reverse complement strand
TTGTGGTCACGGAAGATGACGAGTTCGCAGGCAGGGCAAAAGCGCCGCACCCGCCCAAAGGCCTCGCGGTCCTCCAGCGCGCGGCCGCAGCGGGGGCAATAGTTCAGTTCGAGGGTGTGGGACAAGATGGCCTCCTCATTGGCGACGAACACGCCAAGCCCAGACAGTGACCAGCGCCAGCGCCAACGCCGTCAAGCCCAGGGCAACTTGCAGCACCCGCCACAACGAGACTGAGGCCGGCTCGACGTCTTCACCTTCTGATACCCCTCTTTCCTCCTCGCCGGCTACCGGGGGTGCAACCTGGGCCACCTCGCTTGGAGTGGGCTCGGCCTCACCCACACTTTTTTTCATCACCACCGTTGCCGCGGCCGGAGCAGTTGGGGCCGCTGCGGCTTCCTCCATCGCAGCCGGGCCAGGAGATGGCGCCAGGGCATTGTCCTCCTCAACCGGGCCGCCGCCTTCTGCTGCCAACGCGGTGGCTTCCACATCTTCTGGCGTCTCCACACCGTAGTGCTCCGCCCCGGGGGTGGCTGTAGTCGCCGCTCTGGGCGGAACCTCCGCTGGTATTGGGATCGAGGTGGCAGCGGGTATCGCTTTCTCAACCTCAACCTCAATCTCACCTTCAGCCTCAGCCTCAACCTCAATTTCTTCACTGACCGGCGCGGACTCCATTGCCACCTGAGGGGCCTCCTTATGCGGCGCGGCCGCCGGTGCGAAGGCTTGCCCCCCTATGCCGGAGAGCAGCAAGTCACCGGCCAGGACGACGACAAAGAAAAGGCTGACGACGACGGTCGCGGCTGTCAGAAGCGGGGCAGCCCAGGCGCGGCGGGGGCGCACTCGTCGCGCCGGCCGCGGGCGAGCCGCCACCGATGTTTTCATCTCCTGGGGCAGGATAAAGTTGCGCGGGAGGGGAACCGGGGGCAAATCGCGCACCAGCGCCACAGTGTGGCGCAGCGCCTCCAGTTCGGCCTGCAGCGCCGAGTCGGCCGCCAGTTGCGCTTCCAGGCGTACCCGCTCCCCGGCGCTCAATTGACCGTCCACGTATGCCGAGAGCATCTCATCGCGCCGCTCCCGTTTCCTTGCTCCCCATGTGAACAATCTCATCAGTGTTTGTCCCTCGTCTCTTCGTCTCCTAGTCCCCCAGTCCCCTATCACTCAAGACGGTACTGCGCGGGCAAAAGTTCCCCGTGCGTGCGAAGGTAATCGCGCAGTTTGCCCCGCGCCCGCGCCAGGCGTGATCTCACCGTTCCCAGCGGTACATCCGTCGCCTCGGCTATCTCCTGGTAACTCAACCCCTGCACGTCGGACAGGACCAATGTGATGCGTTGGCCAGGGGGGAGCGTCTCGATGCCGGCCTGGAGCAGACGGGCCATTTCCTGTCGTTCGGCGTACTCCTCCGGCCCCTCGTGTCCGTTGATCAGCGCCGGGTTGGCATCCTCGTCTACATTGCCGAAATCCTCGAACGACTTGGCCGGGCGGCGCTTGCGGCGGCGCAATTCGTCGTAGCAGCGGTTGGCGACGATGCGCATCATGTAGGACTTGAAGGAGCCGCCGCGGAAGCGGGCCAGGCTTTGGTAAGCGGAGATGAAGGCTTCCTGGGTGGCGTCGGCGGCCGAAGCGGGGTCGCCCATAATACGATAGGCGAGGTTGTAGACCTGGCACTGGTAGGCCAGCACCAATTCGTTAAAGGCATCAACCTTGCCCTGCTGGGCGGCGGTGATCAGGGTTGCTTCGTCCATTGAGATCCGCAGGAAAGATGTTATATGAAATCCTGCAAGGGGACTTGCTGTAACCGGGACTTGAGATAGTCCGCGATTTGAGATTCATCCATCGTCAGCAGTTCGTGTTCGAAACCAATTTCCTGATGCAGCACCTGCGCTACTTGCTGTGGCCAATAGCCCATGCTCATCTGGATGATTGTACCCCCGATTTCCTGCGCCAGTCTGACAATGCGGCTTTTGCGCCCAATACGGTCCACCAAAATGATAGTCGCCATGTACCACTGGGAATGTCCAAGTTGCATTTCACGCTCGAATCGGGACACCTTGTCGAGGGATATCTCAGGATTGCCTTGCCCGATAAAGCCGATGTCAAATCTCACACCTTTGCCAGCCTCATACAGCAGAGTGGCATCGCTTTCTCGCTTTTCCCCACGAGATGACAACCAGAAGACACGCTCCAATTTATCGGGCTGTTCAGGTGAGACCATCTCGAACCCCAGAATGTATAGCAGTGAGCCAAGCACAAGCCGTTCAAACAGTTTGCCGTAGGTGGACTTTTCCGAGCCCCGAATAGCCAGGGTTTGTGCTCCAGTAGCGGTCAGGAGATAGACAAAAAACGTCCAGTTCAACTCTGCTTTGGCTCCACTGCTCAGTTCGAGATGTCCGCTCAATGTCCCATGTTCGGTCTCACAGTTGGCAATAGCCTCCCGACAGACGGCAATGTACCGCTCTTTGTAGGCGTCCAAAGCCTCTGGCTTGTCCCGCAGCACGTTCTGAAACGCCTTGTCGTTTAGACCCAACATCCACTGGGCCAGCCAACGCTCGGCTTTACGTAATCTCTTTTGTTGCAAAGTGACAGCGGCCAAATCAGGCAGCCGTTCTACGAAATTTGCTGATAGGTTGGTTCCCTTGAGAAACAGGCTCACCAGTGAGGCGTTCAACAAAGCCAGCCGACGTCGAGTAAGCATCTCGGTCGAATCTCTCAGGTTCCGACCGGTGAGTACGTCGTACACTACGCCACGGACAACATCCCAACCGATGTGCTGGACCAAGTCGGAGCCAGAAAGTGAAAGCAAGTCACGCGCTTCATCAGACACCAGGTCTATGAGGCTGATTTGTGTATCTGTCATAGCCTATCTCCTGCTTAAAACAACATATCAGAAACATCAATATGGGGA
>QMOE01000535.1 GCA_003648125.1 Chloroflexota bacterium | reverse complement strand
TCGACGGGGCGTTCGGCGGACGAGAGGACATGTCGGTGCAGATCGTACTGGCCCTGGCGGCATGGCGCCTCGACAAGCTCGGCATGCACCGTCCAGTCAAGATTGTCTGGAGCCGGGAGGAATCCATCATCGGTCACTGCAAACGCCACCCCGTATGGCTCCACTGCAAACTGGGCGCTACCCGCGAGGGCAAGCTGGTCGCGGCGGAGGTGCGTATCGTGGCCGACGGCGGGGCTTACTGCTATACCACTAACAAGGTGCTCGGCAACGCCACCATGACCTGCACCGGCCCTTACGAGATACCCAACGTCAAAGTGGACGTGGATGGGGTCTATACCAACAATCTGCCTGGCGGGGCCTTTCGAGGTTTCGGCGCGCCGCAGGCCAACTTTGCCGCCGAGACGCAGATGAACAAACTGGCCCAGGCGCTGGAGATGGACCCAGTGGAACTGCGGCTAAAGAACCTGCTGCGCGAGGGCAGTCTGACCGCTATGGGCACGCCCCTGCCCGGCGGCGTGAGCCTGGTAGAAGTGACCGACAAGTGCGCCCGCGCCGCCGGTTGGCAACACAAAGACCCTTCGGGTTTCGGAAAACCAGAAGGATCTCCGGGCCGAGGCGTCGGCATCGCCGTCGCTCTCAAAAACATTGGCTTTTCGTTTGGCTACCAGGAGAACTGCTGGGCCAAGATCGAACTGCGGGGCAAGGAAGAAATCGCAAAGGCGCTGGTCTACATCGGCAGCGCCGAAGTGGGACAAGGCACCCACACCGTCATCCAGCAGATGGCGGCCGACGCGCTGAATCTGCCGCTGGAGCGCGTGCATCTGATCGCCTCCGATACCGCCACCAGCCCCGGCAGTTCCGGCTCCGTCTCCGCCTCGCGGATGACGTTCATGGCTGGAAATGCGGTGCGGGGCGCGGCAGCCGCTGCGCTGGAACGCTGGCAAGCCGGGGAGCGACCGACCAGCGTCGAGCACACCTATCTGGCCCCCAAGACCACCCCCTTTGACCCAGAGACCGGCTATGGCACCCCCAACTTTGCTTATGGCTATGTGGCCCAGACGGTAGAGGTGGAAGTAGACACGGAGACCGGCGAGTTGCGTATCCTGCGCGTCGTCTGCGCCAATGACGTGGGCCAGGCGATCAATCCACAAAACGTCGTTGGGCAGATCGAGGGCGCTATAGCGCAGGCAGCGGGTTGGGCCACGTGCGAGAACTTTATCGCCGAGGAGGGGCGCGTGCTGACACCTAATCTCAGCACTTATCTGATTCCCACCATCCACGATGTACCGGAGCGGGTCGAATCCATCATCGTCGAGCATCCCGATCCACGCGGGCCGTGGGGCGCGCGCGGGATGGGCGAGATGCCATTCATCCCACTGGCTCCGGCGTTGGTCGCCGCCGTCCACGATGCCACAGGGGTCTGGTTCGATGAGTTGCCACTGACGCCGGAACGGGTATTGCGGCAGCTCGGTAAATAGGACCCAGGTTTCTTCCTCGCTACATCGGGCGGAAGCGGCGGATTATCCGCGCCTCAT
This sequence comes from Chloroflexota bacterium, assembly GCA_003648125.1. The sequence goes on along the minus strand of QMOE01000535.1, from coordinate 1,372 downwards.
TGTGCATCACCAAGCGGTCGCCCACCTCCAACTCTCGATATGGTTTCTCCCAAGCCTCGCGAGTAGGATGCGGGAAGATACTGACCTCCGTATCCACCTCGGCATGGCGCTGGTCAACATAGGCCATACCCACCAGGTAACCTTCCATATCCATCGCGCACGACGTCACCTCGCCGATGATACGCCCACGGCTCTCGGTCACAACATCTCCGCGTTTGGGGACGCGCACTCCCTTCTCCTCGATGCGAAAGCGAACCACTGTCATCTTGCGTCGTTGAGCGTGCTCGATGTACGCCCGCCGCCCGACAAAGAATGACTTGCGCAATTTGACGTAGCCCGCAAAGCCCGCATCGTCGGGGCGCAAGTCCAACGGCCCAGCCAGCTCGTGACCGTATAGCGGCAGCCCGGCCTCGATACGCAGACTGTCGCGAGCGCCCAGCCCAATGGGCCCGAGTCCAAAGAGAGCACCGACCTCCATCAACTGCTTCCACAATGCAAGCGCAGCGTCGGGGGAGACGAGCAATTCGAACGCCATCCGCTCGCCGGTGTAACCGGTACGGGCAATGATCAGATCGAAAGCGCCTTCCGGGGACTGGTCGGACGGGATGCTGACCTCCATCACACCGGTACGCCTCAAGGCCATCAACTGCGCCCGCGTCTCAGCAACAGCGGAAGGAGCGGCGTCCAAAAGAGCCAGCAGAATGTCACGGGAGCGAGGCCCCTGGAGAGCCAGGTCGGCCAGACGATCATGCAAATTCGTCAACTCGGCCTGGAAGCCAGTTCGCGCCCAGGGCCGTAGATCATCTATCCGCACTGCCCGGTCGTTCACCGCCCGCAGCCAGGCCCAGTCTTTTTCCTCGTTAGCAGCATTGACGACCAGTAGATAGCGAGAGAAACCAAGCATGTAAACCATCAAATCATCTATGACCCGCCCGTCGGGAGCCAGCAAGTACGAGTATTGCGATTCTCCAGGCCGGAGCATCTTGACTGCATTGCTGGTCACCAGGTTGAGGAAGTAAGCGGCGTGAGGCCCGCTGACCTCGATGACTCCCATGTGAGAAACGTCGAACAGGCCGGCCGCGCCGCGCACGGCCCGGTGCTCGTCGCTGATGGACGTGTACCATAGCGGCATCTCCCATCCGGCGAAGGGAGCCAGCTTGGCACCGTGCTGCACGTGCCAGTCATAAAGAGGGGTGCGGCGCGGCGCTCGTTCCTCCGGTTCCTGCCACTCGAAAGGCGGCTGCGCTTGCCCGGCAGGATCGGCATAGTCGGGGGCGGAAAGGCCAATAAAGTAAGGTTTATGAGAGATCGGCGGCGTGAACTCTTGAAAATCCGGTAATCCCACCAGGCCATGTTCTTCAACCTCGCGCAC
>QMOE01000534.1 GCA_003648125.1 Chloroflexota bacterium | reverse complement strand
TGGTTTCGATACGCCTTCGGCTACTCAACCAGCGGTCGCTAGCCTTAGGTTGACGCGCATGGGTAAGAAACCCGCCCTACAGATTCGCGCCCCGGATTATTGAGATGATACTCTTTTGGCGCAATCAGGCGGGGCGGTAGGGGCGCAGCAGCGCGAGGATGTACGCGGCCTGCGTTGGGTGTTTTGCCTTAAATGCCAGATGCGAGTACAATGTATCACACTTGGCTTTGTTCAGCTTGATTGGATAGTCAAAAGCTCGCGTATGACCGATTAAGGTGTATTTGGATGAGTGTGTACCAACCTCAATTGCTAACCGTTGATACCAACCAGACCAAAGACCCCTATCGAGAGAAACTGATTGATCTTCTCTCGCAAGACCTGGATTTTCACGGTCAGGACAGTGGGTATGCGTCTCACAACTTTCATTCCTTTCCCGCCAAATTTCCCCCACAATTACCCCGCAAGTTCATCAAGACGCTGACGTCTCCTGCTGACGTGGTTCTCGATCCTATGATGGGGTCCGGTACTACTACGTTGGAAGCCTTTTTAGCAGGGAGACGTGGAGTCGGATTTGATATTGATCCACTCGCGCTGATGCTTTCCAAGGCCAAAGTCACCCCCCTCAACACAAGCCAAGTGGCTCAAGTGGGCAACCAGATTTTGGAACAAGCCGAGGCCGCAATTAGAGAGCGACGTGATGAGCTAGAAGAAATACTGGACAATCGTTGGGATGCTAAAACGCGGGACTTTGTTGATTACTGGTTTGCACGTGACACGCAAATTGACTTGTTGGCTCTCATAACTCGGATTGAGCAAATAAAAGACGTGCAAATCAAGGCCTTTTTTGAACTGGTTTTTTCCGCCATCATCATTACAAAGTCTGGTGGAGTATCTTTGGCACTCGATTTGGCGCACACTCGCCCTCATCGGGCCAAGGTCGTGATAGATAGAACTGGCGAGGTCGTGCTAGGGAGTGATCTTGTCGGAAGCTCCTCTCACCGCATCAAGTTTTTGACCAAGACGCTGCGTTCGCCCCTGAGAATGTTTGAGAAACGACTTGGACAGAATTTGAAGGGACTGCCGCAGTCTGAATCAGATCGAGTTCAGCCACATTTGAATGGGCTATTGGAGCCTGAACCAACCAAGATTGAGCCATATATTGCGTTCGGGAATGCCCAGAGTTTGCCCCTGGATGATGATTCTGTAGACCTGATCGTTACTTCTCCGCCTTATGCCTCTAACGCCATTGATTATATGCGGGCACACAAATTTTCTCTCGTGTGGCTGGATTATCCGATCAATAATCTTGGGCAGAGGCGAAAAGAATACATTGGTGGTGAGGCAGTGACAGATTTTTGTTTTGAGGAACTACCTTATGGGGTCAATAAAATAATTTCCAGCATTGCCAGCCGAGATAAGAAGAAAGGGCGTGTGCTTCACCGCTACTATTCGGAAATGACACGTACTTTGCGTGAAATGTTCCGGGTACTAGGTCCTGGTCGAGCAGCAATAGTCGTCGTGGGAAACTCTATTATGCGAGTCCAAAGTACCAAAACACAGGATTGCCTGGCCGAGATCGGGCGAGGCATCGGTTTCCAGGTACCGAAAATCGGAGTGCGAAGTCTAGACCGCAACCGTCGAATGATGCCTGCTGGCTTCAAGCTTGATTTGGATTCTCAAATTCAGCAGCGAATGCACCAAGAATATATCATTGGCTTTTACAAACCGACAGATTGAGAGAATGATTCCTTTTGGGGGAAAAAATGAGCATCGCGCAGCTACGCAAAGAGTATCATCAGCGTGTTTGTGATGAAATCACGAGACTACGCAGGGATGGAGAAACAGCATACCCCAATTTTGCAGATAAGGGCAACAAGGCCAGCAGAGCAATTGCCCTGGGTATAATCGACCGCCTTGGTTTCTCCCCCAACTATGAAAAAATCCCAGGGCAAGCGGCAGGGCAGCTTTTCGAGACGGTCACCAAAGACTTTCTCGAACAAGCCTTTATACTTTTACGTCACCTGCGCCCTGGCGAGTGGTATTATTCTACCCAGTCTCCGATTTCAGAGTTTGACCAATACGAACACCTGGCTAACCTGGAAAAAATAGTCGGACAGGATAACGAGTTGGCGTCTGTACTGGGCAAGGACTATATCATCACGCCCGATGTTGTCATCGGTAGGTGGCCTGTTTCAGATGAAGAGATCAATCGAGAACAAACGGTGGTAGCGGCAAATGATTCCCTTGCCAGCTTTACGCCGCTTCGCAAAGCAAACTATGAACACCCACGCCCTATTTTGCACGCCAGTATCTCCTGCAAGTGGACTCTCAGGAGCGACAGGGGACAGAATGCTCGCACCGAAGCCTTGAACCTGATTCGAAATCGAAAGGGCCATTTGCCCCACGTTGTGGCTGTCACCGCCGAACCTCTTCCAACCCGCATTGCCTCCCTCGCCCTGGGTACGGGCGATTTGGACTATGTGTACCATTTCGCTTTGCCCGAGTTGCAAGAGTCCATTGCAGAAATCGAGAACGAGGATCAGATGGATATGCTGATGATTCTAATTGATGGCCGCCGTCTCCGCGACATCAGCGACTTGCCTTTTGATTTGGCGACATAGTTGTCATTTCCCACCCATATTCGCTTGGCAAGTAAAGTGCAACCGTTTCCCCTGAAAAACAAAAAATCCAGTACTGGAAAGTTGAAAGTTCTACCCTAGAACCTCTCAACTCTACCCTACAAACAAAAAATTCTACGGTAGAGACTCGCGACTCTACCGTAGAATTTGACATAGTAGTGAATTATGTGCTCATAGCTCTCTCTGAACATCCGTCATTCCGAGCGAAACGGAGCGCAGCGGAGTGGAGTCGAGGAATCTCCGTTTTCGCAGGCAAAGCTATTCGGAGATT
>QMOE01000533.1 GCA_003648125.1 Chloroflexota bacterium | reverse complement strand
GGTCTTTTCCCAAAAAGCCTGGTTTCTTGCCGTGTCACGTGCCGATCAGGTGTTGCCACGCCCGTGGCAGACAGGCCAGCACGTCTCCGGCAACCATCCCCGCCGTTCCCATTTCCGCCCGCGCCAGTTCTCCGGCCAGTCCGTGCAGGTAAGCGCCAGCGGCGGCGGCCTCGAACGCGCTCAACCCCTGCGCCCGTAAGGCCACAATTGTCCCGGCCAACACATCGCCGGTGCCGGCAGTAGCCAGGCCGGGATTGGCGAAAGGCTCAATTCCAATCCGGCCGTCGGGCGCGGCCACGATGGTGTGCGCGCCTTTGAGCACGACCACTTGGCCCCAGGCGGCGGCCTGTGATTGCGCCACCGCTACCCGGTTGGCCTGCACCTCGCCGATGGGGCACCCCATCAGCCGCGCCATCTCGCCGGGGTGCGGGGTCAGGGTGGTCTCGGGGGGCAGCCGCTTGGGCCAGCTATCCAGCCCGGCCAGGATGTTCAGTCCGTCGGCATCCATCACCAGGGGCGGTAACACCGGCGGTGAGGATTCGCCCGCCCCGGCGTCCACAAAGCCCAAATGTCTCCGCCCTCCACCGCCGCCCAGCAGCGCCTCGACGAAAGCCACCGTCTCCCGCTCCTGCCCCAGGCCCGGTCCCACGAGCAGCGCATTGTATCCTGCCGTCCGCTCGACCAGCACGCGAGCGGCAGGGGAGGCAATCGCCCCCAGTTCGTGGGGCAGCAAGAGATAGGTCGCCTCGGCCAGCCGGGACGCGATGGCGGTGTGGATAGCGGCAGGCAGGGCCAGAGTGACCAGGCCCGCTCCGGCCCGGGTCGCCGCTGCGCCAGCCAGGTAGGCCGCGCCGGTATAGTTGAGCGACCCGGCCACGATCAGTGCTTTGCCAAAGGTGCCCTTGTGAGCGTCAAGCCGGCGCGGGGGGAGCCACTGCCGCATCATCTCTGGTGTGATCACTTCCAGCGGCACGTCTTTTGCCAGCGCGGGGTCGGTGCCGATGTCAGCGACGACCAACTCACCCAGGGCACCTGCGCCGGGAAAGCAAAAGTGGGCCGGTTTGGGGTAGGCGAAGGTCACGGTGAGATCGGCCGGAAGCGCGGCCTCGTCCAGTGCGCCGCTTTCGTAATCCAACCCGCTGGGGCCATCCACGGCCACGACGAACGGGCGATTATGCTCCACGGGAGCAGATGCAGCGATCAGTGGGGTGATAGGCTCGTGAGGAGCTTGCCTGCGCGCCGCCAGCGTCTGCCCGACCAGGGTGAGTATTTCGGCCAGTGCGCCTCGCAACGGGAGCCGCGTTCCTGTTCCCAACAGCCCGTCTACTATCATGTCGGCCTCGCGCGCCAAACGGCCTAGTTTGCGCCATTTCTCGTCCTCACTGGCAAGCACGACGGCCAGTCCCCGTTCCCGCACCAGGCGGAAATTATCGTCTGCGGCGGGGTCGCGGGGCTTGAGCAGGTAGCACACGGGGTGCGCGCCGGATTGGGCCAGGTGGCGTGCTGCTACCAGTCCATCGCCGCCGTTGTGGCCCGGTCCCACTAACACCAGCACGCGCTTATCTCGCACCTCTCGCCGGGTGACGATGGCTTCGGCTACTGCCCGACCGGCTCGCTCCATCATCGCTGCGTAGGAGTGACCGGCCGCGTCTGAAGCTGCCTCGATGCGGCGCATTTCATCTACGGTGATGATTTTCATAATTTCCTCCGGGTCACGCGCGCTGCCAGTCGCGTCAATAAATTGGCCGGCCCCACGCCTAGCTCACGGTACCACGTCAGCGTTGCTCGTGCTCCCTCTTCGAACGGCGTGGGGACGAATCCCAATTCGCGCCGGGCCTTGTGGCTGGAGACTTGCCAGTCGTAAAAGACGTAGAGGGCCAGGTTGAGGGGGTAATAAGGTTCCCGCCTGGTGTAACGCGAGAGCCACGTCCATGCCTGCGCCAGAGCGAGCATCGCCCAGGTGGGGGCATTGAACCGCCAGGTGCGATAGCCCAGCAAGCGATCCACTGTGTCGTTGATCTCTCGATGGCTCATGCTGGGGCCGCTGATGTTGTATACCTCGCCTGGCTGTCCCCGCCCCAGCGCCAAATCAATGCCCTGAGCCACGTCTCGGATGTAGACGGGGAAAGTGACGTGTTGCCCTCTGTCCACTTGCACAGGGAGACCTCTCAGCAGGTCCTCGAAGAATAGGCGGTTGAAAGCATAATGGCTGCCCGGCCCGTAGAACGCGCCAGGCCGCAGCACGAGCGTGGGCAGTCCGTGTTCCCGGTGGTAACGCAGCGTCAGTCGTTCGGCCTCCAATTTACTGCGTTGATAATCGTCCCAAGGGGTGGGGGGGTATATTTCATCTATCACCCTGTCGGTGTGAGGCGCACCGATGACGGCGATGGTGGATATAAAGATGAATCGCTCGACGCCGGCCTGTCGCGCCGCTTCCAGCACATTCCGCGTTCCATCCAGGTTGGTGGCGAAAAAGTCCTCATGCCGTCCCCAGAAGCGGAACTTGCCCGCGGCATGCACCACCGTGCTGCAGCCCTCAATGGCCGCGCGGACGGCTTTGGCGTCGCGGACGTCGCCCCAGGCCAATTCCACCCCCAGCGGAGGCAGAAACTCGCAATTGCTGGTGGGGCGCACGAGTGCCCGCAGCCGATGGCCACGTTCAACGAGGTAGGGGCACAAGGTGTGCCCCAGGAAGCCGGTTGCACCGGTAACGAGTACAGGCGCGCTCATCGTTGCATTTTGGGCATGGCCTCAGCCATCCCGCCCTTTTCCTTCATCGCCCTCCTTGCGACAATTGTATCATCTCAATAATCCGGGGGAATGTAGGTCGGAATGGTATTCCGACCAGCTGGATTACCAATCCGGCCTACAAATGCCCCAACTTTTTGAGAAGATACATTTGAACGAGCAGAAAGC
>QMOE01000532.1 GCA_003648125.1 Chloroflexota bacterium | reverse complement strand
GCCTCCTTCGGGCCGCCTGCTTGGTCTCGATACGGCCTAAAGGCCTACTCGACCGGCGCAGGCTGAGCAGTCCAAAATGCAAGATTGTAGCCGCGAGCAGTATAGTTACCTTGAATCTACTGATACTGTGTAACTATAACCGAGTAGCAACTTGGCAGCAATTCCCGTTATGGGTGAAAAGTCAGGTCGTAGCCGCAATTTCGCAATCGCGCAGGATACTTTACGTGGGAAAACAGACGCGATTGCGAAATCGCGGCTACAAAACGGGAATTGCTGGCAACTTGGCGGTTTGCGTACACGGTAGGGTATGTTAAAATCCTGAACTGATGTCATCCGAAATCGCTCTCACGCTGACCATTCTCGCCTGCGCGGTCGTGCTCTTTATCACAGAGCGACTGCGAGTGGATGTCATAGCTCTGCTGGTGCTGGTCGCCCTGGCGCTGACCGGCCTGGTTAGCCCGACCGAGGCGCTGTCTGGTTTTAGCAATCCGGCTGTGGTCACCGTCTGGGCGATGTTTATCCTCAGCGGCGGCTTGTCCACAACCGGCGTGGCGAACCTGATCGGCCGCCAGATATTGCGCCTGGCCGGGCGTAACAGCGAGGGCCGGTTAGTGATGGTGATCATGCTGGTCGGCGGTTTGCTCTCGGCCTTTATGAACAACGTCGCTGTGACGGCAATGCTGCTGCCGGTGGTCGTGGACATCGCCCGGCGCACGGACAGGCCACCCTCCCGGCTCTTGATACCGCTCGCCTTTGGCTCGCTCCTGGGTGGCCTGAATACCCTCATCGGAACGCCCCCCAATTTACTGGTCAGCATAGCCTTGCAGAACTATGGCCTGCGACCCTTTCAAATGTTCGACTACACGCCGGTCGGCCTGGCCGTCATGCTGACAGGCGTGGTCTATATGGTTCTGGTGGGACGGCACCTCCTGCCAGCGCGAGAACTGGCCCACAAGATATCCGGCTGGGACATGGCAAACCTGAGACAGTTTTACGACCTGCGCGAGCGGCTGTTCGTCGCGCGTGTGCCGCCTGGCTCACCCCTGACCGGCAGGACGCTACTCGAAAGTCGCATAGGCGCGGCTCTGGGCCTGAACGTCGTGGCGATCGTGCGCCACGGCCACACCATCTTGTCACCCGGATTGGATCAGGTGATCAACGTCGGCGACAGATTGCTGATTGAGGGACGCAGTCACCGCTTGACCGGGTTGGGAAAGCAGCCCAACCTGATCGTCGAGACCGACAACCTGGGCATCGAAAGCCTGGACTCGGCAGAAACTGACATCGTCGAAGCCCACCTCTCTCCTCTCTCGGAGTTGATAGGCCAGACGCTGCGTCAGGTTGATTTCCGCCGCCGCTTTGGGGTCAACGTCCTGGCCCTGTGGCGCGACGATACTCTGAAGCGGACGGGACTGCAAGACACACCGCTGTGTCCAGGCGATAAACTCCTCTGCCACGGCCCCTGCGCCCAGATTAACTCGCTGAGAACCGCCTCTGACCTGGTCATAACCGACGAGTTATCCAGTGGCTATCGGCTTCGGGAGCGTTTGTTCACCGCGCGCGTGCCCGAAAACTCGGTATTGGTCGGCAGGACGCTGACCGAGAGCCAGCTGGGGGACGCTTTTGGCCTGACAGTGTTGGGCGTCGTTCGCAGCGGCGCGCCTGACCCGGCTCCTGGGCCGGATGAGCGGCTCGTGGCCGGAGACACACTGTTGATCGAGGGCCAGGTGGAGAACCTGGATACAATACGGAGGTTGCAAAGCCTGGAAATAGAGCAGAAATTGCCTCCTGAACTCGCCGATCTAGAGGCCGCCCTGGAATCGGAGCGGGTTGGCCTGGTAGAGGCCGTGCTCTCCCCGCACACGACCCTGGTCGGTAAAACACTGGGCCAACTCGACTTTCGCGAAAAATACAACTTGAATGTGCTGGCGATCTGGCGCCAGGGTCGGGCCTATCGCTCCGACCTGCGTGACATAGCATTGCGGTTTGGGGACGCCCTCCTGCTCTATGGCCCACGTGAAAAGTTGAAAATGCTGAGCCGCGAGCCGGATTTCCTGGTACTGACCGGGGAGGTTCAGGAACCTCCCCGGCGTAAAAAGGCTTTGCTGGCCGTGCTGTTGATGGCAGCGGTCTTGCTGACCGCCGCGCTGGGCTGGCTGCCCATCCAGGTGGTCGCTGTCGCGGGGGCCACGCTGATGATCCTGACCGGCTGCCTGGATATGGAGGAGGCCTATCGCTTTATCGAGTGGAAGGCCGTTTTCCTCATCGCCGGCATGTTACCCCTGAGTATCGCCCTGGAACAAAGCGGCGCCGCGCGGCTGCTGGCAGAAAGTATGGTGAACATAGTGGGGGAACTGGGGCCGCTAGCGGTGCTCGCCGGCCTATTTATCGTGACCGGGCTGGCTGCCCAGGTCATCCCCACCCACGCCGTGGCAGTGCTAATGACACCCATCGCTTTCAACATCGCCGGCAACATGGCGATTTCCCCTTACCCGGCTGCGATGGTGGTAGCCTTTGCCACTTCTGCGAGTTTTGCACTCCCGGTTGGTCACCCGGCCAACGTGTTGATAATGGGACCTGGCGGCTATCGCTCCACCGACTATGCCAAAGTAGGGATTCCTCTCACCCTGGTGATATTGGTGGTGGTATTGCTGCTGGTGCCCTGCTTGTGGCCTGTTTCGTAAATCTGTGCTACCGGGCGCTGGGCAGGGTGTCCGTCATTTTCTTGCGCGCCGTGGAACACGGCCATTGGAGCGCGGCCATCTTGGCCGCATGCGGGCGGGGACGCCTGCTATGGAACGCGGCCATCTTGGCCGCATGCGGGCAGGAACGCCTGCTATGGAACGCGGCCATCTTGGCCGCATGCGGGCAGGGACGCCTGCTATGGAACGCGGCCATCTTGGCCGCATGCGGGCGGG
>QMOE01000531.1 GCA_003648125.1 Chloroflexota bacterium | reverse complement strand
GGGCCGCTGGCGACCATGTAGGCCATGGCCTTTCCTCCGTAGACGGGGCGCAGCCAGCGGATCGTGTCGCCCTTGATCTCAAAGCCCACGCAGTCGGTGACAATGCCCGTCCCCAGCCGGTAGGCCAGGCGCGGCCCGACGTTTCCCCCGCTTAGCGCATCGTGAGGGAAGAGAACCACGTCGGGTCCAAGTTGCTGCACGACTGTCTGCAATGTCCCCAGGATGACATCCGCCTCGTGATCCTGCAAGCGGGGATGGCTGGCGACAAAAACCTCGTCGGCGCCGTGATGCACCAGCGTCTCTCCGTGCTCCTCCACATCCGGCCCGATCAGGGCCGCCTGGACCTTGCCATTTCCCAGTTTGTCCCCCAACTGCCGGCCTGCCGCCAGGATTTCCAGCGCAGCGCGGGGGAGTTCTTGAGCCGAAGCGGTACAGAATGTCAGAATGTTTGTCATTGTATACTCCCCCTACAAGAGTTTCAGTTCTCTGAGGCGTAGAGCCAGTTGCTGCGCCTTCTCCGGCCCCGACTCGCCCGCGATGAACTCGCACCGTATCTCCCGCTCAGGGACGAACAGTTCTTCCATCTCGATCTGTGCGGTTTCCAAGCCAATCTCGGCCGGATCGAGGGCCAGGTCGGCGGCAGACCAGGTGGGGATTTCTGTCCGCATGGCCTTTCTGATGCCCCGGACCGAGGCGTAACGGGCCACGTTGCTCTCGTCGTTGGTGATGGTCGCCAGGAACGGCGTGGTCGTCTCCAGAATCTCGTACCCGCCCTCTATGGGCCGCCTGAAGCGCATCTTGCCATTCTCCGGCTCCATATTGGCCGCCAGGGTGACGCAAGGGAGGCCCGTCATCTCTGCCAGGAACGGCCCTACCAGGCCCAGTTCCACGTCTCCGGCCTGCCGGCCGCATAGCACCCCGTCAAACTGGCCCAGTTTGTGCAGCGCGGCGGCCAGGATGTGCGCCTTGCCGAAGGAATCGATTTCCTCGAAGGCCGGATCGGAAATGAGCACGGTCTCATCGGCGCCCATGGCCAGCGCCGTGTGCAGCGCCTCCACCGCATCCGCCGCGCCGATGGTGATGGCGGTCACTTTGCCGTCCACTTTTTCTTTCAGTTGCAGGGCAACTTCGAGGGCGATGGCATCGAAATCGCTGATGAGAAGTACCTGCCGGCCCCGTATCTGTTTTTTCTCGACGGGATCAATCTGAAATACGTGAGGAGGTATCTCGGGATCAATAATCTGTTTGAGGCAAACGACTATATGCACTTTTTTTCCCTCATCTTTTATTCACCTTCCCGAAAGCTCTGACAGATCCCAGCTTTCGGGAAGGTGGAATGTTGGGCTCACTTTGGGAAAAGGGAACTGAGAAGTCTGCCTCTCTCAGTTCCCTTCGCCTTCTGCCTTAGCGTGCAGATTGATCGGACATTACGGTCCGAATGTTTTTACTCCACCCAATCAAAGGTGCGCGTGACGGCCTTGAGCCAGTACTTGTAGAGTTCCGCGCGCGTATCCGCGTCCATCTCGGGATCCCAGGTCTTGTCTATGCCCCAGTTCTCGCGCAGTTCGTCGGTGTTGTTCCAGAAACCGACGGCCAGACCGGAGGCATAGGCGGAACCCAGCGCAGTGGTCTCGGCTACCGTCGGGCGCACGACGGGCACGCCCAGGATGTCGGCCTGGAACTGCATGAGCAGTTCGTTAAAGACCATGCCGCCGTCCACTTTCAGCGCCGTGAGGGTCACGCCAGAGTCCTTCTTCATCGCATCCAGCACCTCGCGGGTTTGGAAGGCGGTCGCCTCCAGCGCGGCGCGGGCCAGGTGCCCCTTGTTGACGTAACGGGTCATGCCGACGATCACGCCACGGGCGTCGCTCTTCCAGTAAGGGGCAAAGAGGCCGGAGAAGGCAGGCACAAAGTAGATGCCGCCGTTATCCTCGACGGTCTTGGCCAGGTCTTCGATTTCCGGCGACTTTTCGATCAGGTTGATGTTGTCGCGCAGCCACTGGATCAGCGCGCCGGTGATGGCGATGGAGCCCTCAAGAGCGTAGACTGCCGGGGCATCACCGAACTTGTACGCCAGCGTGGTCAACAGGCCGCTCTTGCTGGGCACGGGCTTGGTGCCGGTGTTCATCAGCATGAAGCAGCCGGTGCCGTAGGTGTTCTTGGCCTCGCCAGGGCTGAAGCAAGTCTGACCCACGAGCGCGCCCTGCTGGTCGCCCAGGTCGCCGCAGACCGGGATCTTGGTTCCCAGTGGCCCATCCTCAGGCGTGTAGCCATAGATCTTGGGGTCACTGGAGGGGCGGATCTCTGGCAACATCTGGCGCGGAATGCCCATGATACCCAGGATTTCCGGATCCCAGTCCAGCGTCTCCAAGTCCATCAGCATGGTGCGGCTGGCGTTGGTGACGTCGGTCACATGTGCACCGCCCTTGGGGCCACCGGTCAGGTTCCAAATCTCCCAGGTGTCAATGTTGCCAAAGATGGCATCACCCTTCTCGGCCGCCTCGCGGACACCCTCTACGTTATCCAGGATCCACTTGATCTTGGGGCCGGAAAAGTAGGTCGCCAAAGGCAGACCGACCTTGGCGCGGAAGCGGTCCTGGCCGCCATCCTTAGCCAGTTCATCGCAGATGTCCTTGGTGCGGGTGCACTGCCAGACGATGGCGTTGTGGTAGGGCTTGCCGGTGTTCTTGTCCCAGACGACAGTGGTCTCGCGCTGGTTGGTGATGCCGATGGAAGCAATTTCATTGGCGTCAATGCCGTTCTTTTCCAGCGCGGCCTTGATCACGTCCTGGGTGCGATCCCAGATCTCTAGCGGGTCGTGCTCGACTAAGCCGGCCTGCGGGTAAATCTGCTCGTGCTCCATCTGATGCACGCTGACCACCTGTCCGGCGTGGTCAAAGACCATGAAGCGGGTACTGGTCGTACCCTGGTCTACTGC
>QMOE01000530.1 GCA_003648125.1 Chloroflexota bacterium | reverse complement strand
CAGCCCGCGCTCGGCCTCGCCCCCCAGCGCGGCCCCTGCTTCACGCGCGGGGACACGGGTTGCGGGGAGACCCACAGGGCGATGAGCGTCGAGAGGGCAAAGACGGCAGCGGCCACAAAGTAGACCGTGCGCATCGTCGTCGCCTCGGCCAGCCAGCCGCCCACCGTGGGCGAGATCAACCCGCCGATGGCGTATCCGGCAAAGACAGTGGTAAAGGTCCGCTCCAGGTTGCGCCCGCCCACTGCGTGGGCCAGGTAAGCGTTGAGCGTCTACCACCTGCGCATCGCTGGCTGTGAGTGTACTTTCCACCAAGGAACCGCCGCCTCCCCTACTCTCACCATCTCTACCCCGTCCGACGTGTGGCTCAGGATCAGCCGGGGTGAACTTGCCGGGCAGGAGGCGATGATGCAAGGGCTATACAACGCCACGGGCGACATTAGCCTGTTGCTCAAGATGGACAGTCTGTTCAAGCCGACCGGAGAGGTCTCGTACGAGGCGCCTGCCGGTCAGCGCCCCGCCGGGCCGATCCCGCTGCCGGGCATGGCCTGGATGACGGTCGCTTTTTTACCGTGGATAGTTCACTGGATCACCTTTGACATCCCTGGTGTGAGCCGCTGGATCAGCGTCGGGGCACCGCTGCTTTTGGCCGCGCTGATCGTCGGCTACCGGCTGGCCTTTGGTAGGGGCAATCCCTTGCGGTTGCCCCTGGAGGTCGGCGGACTGGGCTTTTTCGCGCTGGCCGGCGCCCTGGCCCTGACTAATAATACCGGCTTTGCCGCCTGGGGATCGGTCATCAGCAGCGTGGTGATGGCGGGCCTGTGGCTGGGGACGTTGCTCTTTGGCGATGAGCCGCTTTCGGCCGGGTATTCCAAATGGGATTATGCCAAGGCGTTGTGGCGCAATAGTATGTTCATCTACCCCAACGCTGTCATCAGCCTGATGTGGGGTTGGCAGTTCATCGTCGCCGCGCTGCTCGGCGCGGCCGCCACTCTGCTGCCCAACTTGATGCTTGTCTTTACCGTCATTCGCTACGGGTTGCAGGTACCGGCGTTCATCTTTACTTCTGTGTATCAAAAGCGTGCCACCCAGTTGCGCGTGGACGATTACGAAAAGACGATGGGCCGGTTGCGCTTCTGGGCCGGGATGGGGCTGCTGACGGTCGCAGGATTGTTGCTGGTCGCCACGATATTGATGATCAATGTCTGAGTTGAGGGTTGCCAGCCGCACAGTCTTGGCGCATCACAGTCTAATTCTCCAGCCTGTCAACGAAACTCTCTAGCGTATCGTTTCCCCGGACGCGCAGGCGCGGCATCTCGAACAGACCCTCTCGCGTGTGTGTCTGGCCCCATTCCGTCGTCACCGCGCCCCAGTAGCCGGCTGACTCAAGCACGGAGATCAGGTTGTCGTCGTACCGGCCAGAGGGATAGCAGAAAAAGCGGGGCAGACGGCCGGTGTGATACTGTATCGCCTCCTGGATGCCCAACGTCTGGTAGACTAAATAGTCGTAGGAGCGCCCGCGCAGGTCTACGTGGTCCCGCCCGTGGCTCTGGATCTCCATCCCCGCGTCCGACATCTCTTTCATCTGCGCCCACGTCATATAGTCCGGCGACTCAAAGTGGGTCGGGGTGGCGAGCACGAAAAAGGTGCCCGTGAAGCCATAGTCCAGTAGTAGGGGGAACACGACCTCGTAAGCGTCCCTGTAGCCATCGTCAAAGGTGAGCACGATGGGCTTTTCCGGCAGCGGAACTCCCTGTGTCAGGTGCATGTACAGGTCGGTCAGTGTGATGGTGTGGTAACCCGCGTCGGCCAGATATTGGAGTTGCGCTATAAAGTCCTCCGGCAAGACGGTCAGGTCGAGGCGGTAGATGTCGGGATTGAGTGGGAGTTCGGAGACGTAGTGATACATCAGGATGGGCACCTGGGCCTGGTCGGGCAGGACGACCGGCGTGGGGGTGGGCGTGGAGATGATCATCTTGCTAGGCGACGAATGGTTTTTTTCGGACGTCTCAATAGTCTGGGGAATCTCCCAGAGGCCATGCACCTGCCCGGCAGAGAGCAGGCTGAGGCCGAGGGTGAAGGAGAGCACACAGAACGCCAGGATGGCGCGGTTTATGTCAAAGGGCTTTAATTTTTTGTGCATAATCGGTATTTACATGGGGGGTTTCACACGCGCTGGCGTTGGCGACGGCGCACGTACCACCAGGTAAGCAACGCTGCCACGAACATGATCAGCGTGGCCATCAGGAGGGGAATCACGATGGCCAGCACCGACACCACGAATGAGACAATATCCTCGAGCGTGCTCACGATGGGATTGACCATCCCTGCAGTTGTGGCCGTCAACACCGGCCGCCCACCTGCCTTGACGACGTGTACGCCACCGGCCAGGATCACCCCGCATACGGCCGCCAGCACCGGG
This sequence comes from Chloroflexota bacterium, assembly GCA_003648125.1. Next base: position 521 of record QMOE01000530.1, on the reverse strand, counting down.
CTCAGGCCGATGGTGTTGGTGGTGGAGGCGAAGAGAATCGCCCCGGCTGCCGGCCGGACAAAGGTCTGGATGGCGTCATTGACGGTGTCTACGGCGGGCACCTTGTCTACCAGGATCTCGATGGCTAATAGCACAATCAGCGTGCCGACGACCCACCAACTGCTCAGCGCGTCCCACGGCTCGTTGAGCGTGACCAGCGATGTGAAGCGGGCCAGGAGGGCCACGACCAGAAGCGGGATGTAAGCGTTCAGCCCGGCCGAGGTCGAGAGGCCAAAGGCGGTCGCCAGGCTCATAAAGGCTTGTCCAATCATCGCACGTTTCCTCCGTCAAAGTTGTACCAATTATAGCCGTTCCCTTCTGGTCCGTCAATCCTCCCGATCCGCGTTCTCAAGAACACAGATCGGCGGGATGTATCATCTCAATATTCTGGGGCACTTTTAACGTAGCCGCGCTTTCCATAGCGCGTTATGCCCGCGAGGTATGGAAACCTCGGCTACATTGCCCCACTTTATTGAGCAGAT
>QMOE01000529.1 GCA_003648125.1 Chloroflexota bacterium | reverse complement strand
TTTGCACCTGCGGCCACCGGGCGACGCTGGAGATCGTGACGCCCAAGCCCATTCGTCCGCGGGCGGAAGAGGTGCGGGCCAACCCGCGCAGTCGCAGTGCACGCCTGCGCATCGCGCGGCGGTTGGGTGGCACGTCCGCGTAGACCAATGGCCATGCCTTTCTTATACTGAACGCAGTAGTGCGGTTTTGCGAAAATGGGATGAGACGAACACGCAACACGTAACACGTACCACGCTCAGTTGCTCGATAGTCCCATCAACGGCAATGACCTATTCTTAAGTGTGTTTAAGCTGGACGTCGAAATGGCAGATTCTCAGGAATCCCCCGCTCATTGTCAAAAAACGAGCAAACGACGAGTTGAGGCGCGGACGGGACTAGTCATCGGCCTGGTGCTGGCTATGTTCAGCCTGGTGGGCTGGCTGTACCTCACGCAGACCAGCCAACTGGCTGTGACTGGCTATCGCATCCGGGAACTGGAGCAGCGTAAGGTGCGCTTGCAGGAGGAGAATGCCCAGCTCGAGGCGGAAATTGCGGAGTTGGAGTCCGCCTCCCGGCTGATGGCCCGTGCTCAGGCGATGGGCTTTCAGTACCCGCAGCAGGTGTCTTACGTATCCGTACCCGATTATCCGATGAGTGAGGATGAAGCCGGCGCAGCGCGCGATCGGGGTACAGCCTCGATGGATTCCGGCGCGGAGACGTCTTCGACGCTGGCTCGCTGGTGGGCGGGCCTCGTCGCCCAGTTCGATGCCTGGTTGCGTGCTCAACCATGATGCCGGATGGTGAGTGATGTCTGTTGAGGTAGATGAAAAACCCCGCTGGCGACTGTTTTTCCTGTCCGCCGTGGTGATTGGAATCGTCCTGCTGCTGATTGGGCAACTCGTCCGCTGGCAGGTCGTGGAACACGAGCGTTTCCTGGAGGTGGCTGCTGCTGAACACCGGCAGGCTCGAATCCTGATCCCACGACGCGGGGTCATCGTGGATCGCAACGGGCGTCCGCTGGCGATGAACGTTGTCACTTACGATGTCTCCGCCGCGCCCAACCTGATCTCCGACCCGTATCTGGTCGCCGACCGGCTATGGCCTCTGCTGGGGCGGCCACGAGATGAGCTTATCAACCTGTTCAGCCAGGATGTGCTATACGTGCCGCTGGGACAGGACGTGCCCATGACGGTGGGCGAAACGATCATGGGATGGGGATTCGGCGGGATCACCGTTGAGCCGTCCCCGCACCGTTTTTACCCGGAGGGCAGCCTAGCTGCCCATGTGCTCGGTTTCGTGAACGCGGCCGGACGGGGGTATTACGGCGTAGAGGGTTTCTATAATGATTTAGTGGAGGGCGAGGAAGGCGTACTGCACGGTGAGCGCGATCCGTGGGGCGAGATCATCCCCATCGGTGAGAGCCAGTGGCAGCCACCACGTGAGGGGCGCGGCCTGGTGTTGACCATCGACCGTGATATTCAGTTCATGGTCGAGCAGGAGCTGGCGGCGGCGGTAGAGCGGTATCAGGCCCAGGGCGGAACGATCATCGTGATGAACCCGAATACGGGCGCGATCCTGGCCCTGGCCAGTTACCCGACTTACAACCCCAACACTTTTTACGAGGTCGAGGATGAGCACCTGTTCACCGATCCGGCGAGCGGCGATCATTATGAGCCAGGTTCGGTGTTCAAGGTTATCACCCTGGCTGCCGGGTTGGACGCGGGAATCATCACCCCGGATACCCCTTTCTTCGACAGCGGGGCCATTGAGGTCGGCGGGCAGGTGATTCGGAACTGGGACAAGCGTAGTCACGGCAACGTGACTATGTCTGACGTGCTGATTCTTTCCCTGAACACCGGGGCGGCCCACGTGAGCACGTCACTGGGCGCGGAGCGGTTCTACGCCTACGTCCGGCGCTTCGGGTTCGGGCTGAAGACAGAGGTGGAATTGGCTGGCGAGGTGCCGGGTTCGGTGCGTGTGCCCGGCGATCCCGAGTGGCACGAGTCGGACCTGGGGACGAATGCCTTTGGACAGGGCTTGGCCGTGACGCCTTTGCAGATGATTACTGCGGTGTCGGCTATAGCTAACCACGGTCTGTTGCCCCGGCCTTACGTAGTGGCGCAGATTGTTGACCAGGAGCAGGTGATCACTACCCGGCCATACCTGCGCCAGGCTGTCTCGCCGGAAACGGCGCAGGAGATGACCGAGATGATGGTCGCCGTCGTGGAGCGGGGGGCTAAACTGGCGGCGGTGCCCGGTTATCGCATCGCGGGCAAGACCGGCACGTCGCAGATGCCCATCCCCGGCGGGTACGACGAGAAATCGACCATCGCCTCATTCGTGGGTTTTGGCCCGGCCGACGATCCGCAGTTCATCGTGTTGGTCAAGATCGTCAAGCCGACGACGTCACCCTGGGGTGCGGAGGTGGCCGCGCCGGTGTTCAAACGAATCGCCGAACAATTATTCCTGATGATGGGTATCCCACCGGACGATTTGCGCCAACAGGCGATGGCTGAGTGAATCCTCCCGCAGGTTCCGAACCATTCGCCTGAGCGCTCGTGGCGAAGCCTGCGGGAGGATTCCCGCCCTACCCGGAGATTCGATGTTAACCCTGGCGGATGCAATTGAGGCCCTCACCGGGCAGCGGATAGCACAGGCTGAACAGCCACTGAGCAGCGTGGTGATTGACTCGCGGTTGGCGACCCCGGGCGGGATGTTCGTCGCCCTGCGCGGCGAGCAGCAGGACGGTCACGACTTCGTGGCCGACGCTTTTGGCCGGGGAGCAGTGGTCGCCATCGTCGAGAGAGAGTTGCCCGTTGAGTGCCAGACGCTGGACACCACGCGGCCTTTTGAATGGCCGGCAGTGGGTGTGAGCCTGCCACTTTGCCTGTTGGTGGAGGATAGTCTAGCCGCGTTGCAGCGCTTCGCCGCCTTTTGGCGGGCCAAATTCGATGTGCGAGT
>QMOE01000528.1 GCA_003648125.1 Chloroflexota bacterium | reverse complement strand
TGTAGCTCTAACAATTGGTGATTGTTCAGGTACCCGGCACTTGCAAAGTGCCGGGTACCTATGATATATCAGGGAAGGTGATCCTTCAATGGTACAAATCTCCTACTGTCAGACCTCGAAATCTCGCTCTCGCTTGTCATCTCTCTGGCAGATGGTATACTACTGGCGGAGGTGTAAGGTGGCTAAACGACGACGTAGCGGAGAACGCTTTCGCCTATTGATCTACGAGCGTATGTGGCAGCGCTGGGCCTGGCCTTGTATTTTGATTGTGTTGGCTTCGGGTGTGCTGTGGTGGTTTGCGCCGCGCATATCAATTATCTATCGGCCGTGGAACAACTTGACTCTGGTCCCCGCTCTTGTCTCCCTCATCCTTCTGATATATGCTTACCTGGCCCGCCGGCTGGCTTGGGTGCAATGCAGGCCCAATCACCTGCGCATCCAGACTCCATTCTACCCGCTCGTCATTTCCTATAGCCGTGTCAAGTGGGCGCGTCCCAATCCTTTCTACAAGGTCTTTGACCCACGCAAGGAAAAAGAAGCGCGTCTCCGTTGGCTGCGTCCCTACTGGGGCAAGACTGTGATCGTGGTGGAGCTTTCCAAGTATCCAATGAGCAAAGTGTGGTTGCGTCTTTGGTTCAGTCCCTATCTCTTGGTTCCCGATACCCCCGGTTTTGTTTTCCTGGTCGAGGATTGGATGGCGCTCTCGCGCCAGGTGGATGATTTTCGCACTACTTGGGAGGCGCGTCGCACCGCGCGACGGCAGGCAAGCAATCGGCAGTCGTAGGGTAATTTGTAGGGGCAAGTTACCAACTTGCCCCTACTTGCCCCTACAGCACCATCACTGTTGAACCGGATGGTGCTTTGCTTACCTCGATGCGCGCTGGAAAAGCGTCTCTCAATTCGTCAATGTGCGTGACCACCAGCACGCGCGCAAAGTCATCTTGAATGGCGTTGATCGCCTCGACCAGCCGCTCCCGCCCCCGTGCGTCCTGCGTACCGAATCCTTCGTCAATCACCAACGTCTGTAATTGCGCCCCGGCTCGCCGCGCCAAAAGTTTGGAGAGCGCGATGCGGATGGCAAAATTGACCCGGAACTTTTCGCCGCCGGAATAGTTTTCATAGGGCCGCGTGCCGAGTTCGTCGGCGATCTTGATCTCTAGTGTTTCCCGCACCTCGCCCGCCTGTGTCTCGCGCTGCGTGTCAAAGCGCAGATGCATACAACCACCGGTCATCCGCGCTAGCAGCCGGTTGGCCTCCGCTTCGATCTCTGGCACTGCTGCCTCAATGATCATTGCCGGCACCCCTTGGACGCTGAACGCGATCCGCAACTCGTCGTGGATGGACTTTTCCGTCGCCAGTTCATCCCTCCGTTTTTGCTTGTCCGCCTGCTGGCGATCCAATGCCTTGCACGCTTCCAGCCGTTGCTGCGCTGCCCCCAACCGCTGGCGGGCTGCGGCCTCTTCCCCGCGCACTCGTTGCAACTCTGCTTCGACCGCCGCTGCTTCCTGCAATTGTTCCTCTAGCTCTCCCGCTTTTTGCTCCAACTCGGTCCGGCGGACTTGTTCGGCCTCCATCTGTTTCCGCGCTCGTTGCTCGTTCTCCGCCAGCCGCGCGAGTGTTTCTCGCTCTTCTTTCACACTTGTCCGCGCGGCGCTCAAGCGCGCTTTTCGCTCGGCAAAGACTTGTCCTGCGGCCACTGCCTGCCGCGCCGCCTCGTGCGCCGCTGCGTCGTAGCCCAATTTTTCTGCTTGCGCTAATATCTGTGCCAGTTTAGCCCGCACCTCGGATCCGTGCTCCTCCAATTGTCGCTCTGCTTGGTTCAGCTTTGTCTGAGCGACTTTTAATTCCTCTGCTGCTTGCTCCCCTCGTTCTATGCGTTCGGTCAGTGCTGCCGCTCGCCTCTGTAGCGCCTGCGTGTCGCGCAGCGTCCGGTCACTCTCGGCGATCTGCATTTCCAGCGCCCGCGCTCGCCCGGTCAACTCCTGTGCCGCTGCCTGGTTAGCGCGGTAGGTATTTCCCATGGCTTGTCCTTTAGCCTGTAACCGCGCTTGTAACTCGATTCGGTGTTCGTCGCTGAGGGGTTGGGCGCAGAGAGGGCACTCGGCTTCTGCTTGCTCCAACAGCTCGATTTTTTCCTTGAGCGCGTTCATCTCTGCCTTTAGCGATTCGTTGCGCGTCCGCAATTCCGCCTGTTCCTCGGCGATACGCGCTCGGTCGTCCCGCGCCGCCTCGCGGCTCTCCGCGAGTTGCGTCAGATGGGCCAGTTGCGCTTGTACCTCCTCATACTTGGTCAGGAGAGTGTCATCTGGCAGACGACTCTCCAGTTCGGCGACACGCTGCGCGGCGACCTCGCGCTTTATCTCGATCCGATGTCGCGCCTCGGCGAGTTGCGCTTCCAGCGCCACGCGGCGCTCGTTCAGTTCCACCGATTGGTGCAACTTTGCCCCCAGCGTTTGCTCCTGCTCGACCGCTTGTTGATAGGCCGCGTAACCGGCCTCGACCTCGTCCGCCTGGGCCAGCAGGCCCTCGTGCTCGGTCAATCGCTTCTGTTGTGCGACTCGCTCCTCGGCGAGTGCGGTCAATTCTCGTTCTGCTCGAGCAACTCGCCTGCCAATCTCGGCGATCTGCGCCTCGGCGTGGCGGAACTCGGTACGCGCTGTCTCGATTTGTTGATAGGCCGTTTGCGCCTCTTGGAGCGCCGCGCCAAGTTCCTCGATTGATTTTTGGGCCGAGTCGAGTTCCATCTCGTACTCGGAGCGATGGGCCAGTTCGGACTCGATCTCGCGCAGGCGCAGTTCAATCGCCTCTGCCTCGGCCTGGATGGTTCGCAGCCGCTCCTTGGCCCGCTCCTCGTAGATCGTCCAGCGATCTAGTCCCAGGATGTCCCCCAGCACGCGCTTGCGCTCGGCGGCGGTCTTGACCGTGAACTCGTCGGCGCGGCCCTGGCG
>QMOE01000527.1 GCA_003648125.1 Chloroflexota bacterium | reverse complement strand
TCCGGCCGCAGGCCTAGCGCGTGGGCGATCTCTTGTTGATCCTCCCACGTCCACTGCCCGGCCGATACGACCGTCACCCGGCCCTCGTCATCTATGTAGGCCAGCCCTGCCTCCGGCTGGAGGTAGGCGTGTTCCTGGGGAGAGGTATAGTACTCGCCCTCGATGATCACGTCGGCCTCGGCCCATCCGGTCTCCATATCTCCCTTGCGAATCTGGTGGTGGCAGATACGGTTGCCTTCCATATCGTTGAGTTCTGGGTGAAACTCGCTGCGCGCGCGATAGGGGTGCAACTGCGGCGCGTCTGGCTTGAGCGCCTCGAAGGGATCAGTGATGATGGGCAAATCCTCGTACTCGACCTGGACAAGATCACGGGCGCGGGCGGCGGCCCGCTCCGTCTCGGCTACGACGAGCGCCACCTGGTCGCCGACGAAACGCACCACGTCGGCGTCGGGTTTATCGGAGCCAGGACCACAGAGAACGGGTTGGTCGGGAGTTTGCAGGCCGTATTCGTTGACTGGCACATCTTGGGCGGTCAAGATAGCCACAACCCCTGGCACAGTTTTAGCCTCTGCGGTATCAATCCGCAAGATGCGGGCGTGGGGGCGTCCGGCGAAGAGAATTTTGGCGTGGAGAGCGTCTGGCATGAAAAAATCGGCCGGGTACTTGGCCTGCCCAGTGACCTTGGCGCGGGCATCCAGGCGGTTGATGGGCTTGCCGATTGTTTTGTATGTCATTGTTTTTTCCTTTCCAATTATTTCTGTTGTCAGAAAGAGTATACCCCTGACTCTCAAACGACGCAAGCGTATTAACCAAATTGTAACAGCATTGCAACTTGGCCGGGCGTCTTTTGTGGTATTCTTTTTCTAGTTTTCGGGAGGGTGCGGCGTGTGCTTGTTCAGAGGGGGAACAAAGTAGATGGCATGAAAATTACAGCGAATAACGCCAAGTCTGAAACGATAGGGAGCGCGGCGGCGACGCTTCTGGCAAGTATGCAGGCGGTGCAAGGCGCGTTGCTGCGGCCGCCCGGCATTCCTCCTGAACAATTGGCCGCCCGACTCCAAGAGTGGCAGCAGTTAGTGCGGGAACTGGCCGGGCGGTCGGTGGAGGGGACGGAAGTGGCGGTTCTCTACGAGATCATTCGAGTTTTGAACTCGTCACTTGATTTAACAGAAACACTATATTTGGTGATGGATTCACTCATTCATCTTACGGGAGCCGAACGGGGCTGTCTGATGTTGCTGGACGAGGATGGCAATCTGGAAATTCGGGCGGCCCAGAATTTTGATCGGGAGAGTGTGGACCCTTCTGATCTGAATCTCAGTCAAACAGTAGTGCGGGACGCGGTGGAGGGAGGAAATCCAGTGCTGACCACCAACGCTCAACTCGACCCGCGTTTCTCGGCTCAGGAGAGTGTCGTCGGTTATAATTTGCGTTCCATCGTTTGCGTGCCGCTGCACGTCCGTGATTGGGTGATCGGCGCTCTTTATTTGGATAATCGAATTCGGGAGAGCGTTTTTTCCGAGGCTGACTTGCCTTTGCTGACCGCGTTTGCCAGTCAGGCCGCCGTCGCTATCGAAAACGCCCGCCTGTACACAATGACCGATCAAGCCCTGGCCTCACGAGTGGAAGAGTTGACGACCCTGCAACATATTGACCAGGAGTTGAACGCCACTCTGGATTTTGAGCGAGTGTTGGACCTGACGCTTTCCTGGGCATTGCAAGCTACGCGCGCGGATGATGGGACGCTATGCGCTTTGGACGGTGATGGTAACGTGTGTGCGATCTCCCGGTCGGGCGGCGGTGAACTGCTGCCGCCGGAACCTGACGTGATACAGCGGGCGATGACCAGCCAGGAGCCGGTTTTGCTCGAACCTGCGCGTATGCTAGTTCCCATTCGCTATGAGGATCGGATGGTGGGGTTGCTGGATCTGCGGAGGGACGATAACGCCTTGTTCCATGCGGATCGTGTACAGTTTGCAGGGCAGTTAGCGGGCCACGCTGCGATGGCTATCGAGAACGCCCGCTTGTACGAGCAGGTTCAGCAGGCCAACCGCGCCAAGACCGAGTTTGTCTCCTTCGTCGCTCACGAATTGCGCACGCCGATGACGTCCATTCGTGGCTATGCTGAGATGTTGTTAAAGGGCATGTTTGGCGAGTTGGCCGCGCAACAAGAGCAGTTTGTCCAGACTATTTGCAGTAACATAAAGCGCATGCAGGTTCAGGTTTCCGATTTGCAGGACGTATCGCGGATTGAGAGCGGCTACTTGGCGCTAGAGATGCAGCCGATGGCTTTGCAAGACGCGCTGGCGGAGGCTTTACAATCCACCCAGGGACAAGTGAAAGCCCGCTCGCAGCAGTTGATGCTAGAGGTGCCGGGGGATTTGCCACTGGTATACGCCGACTCGGCCCGGCTGACCCAAATCCTGATCAACCTGCTCAGCAATGCCTACAAGTACACCCCCGAAGGGGGCGACATAAATGTGCGCGCCTGGTCGCAGGACGGATATGTGAGTTGTGTCGTGTCCGATACGGGCATTGGCATGTCCCCGGAGGATTTGGAGAAACTGTTCACAAAGTTTTTCCGTTCAGAAAACCCGGCGGTGCGGGATATGCCGGGCACGGGGCTGGGGTTGTGCATCACCAAGAGCCTGGTGGAACTCCAGGGTGGCGAGATAAAGGTGGAGAGTCAGCTTGGGAAGGGGACGACCTTTACGTTCACGATACCGGTGGCTGAGTGAGAAATTTCACTGCCGGGCATTTTTTCAAAGAGACCAAAATTAGTTACACAGAGAACACAGAGAAGGCACAGAGATACACCGAGATGTTGAAAACCGGATTATTTGACGAATGAACTCGAGTATCATCTCAATCACATAGTCTCAAATTATGTGCTTGGGAGAGAAAAGAGCCAAGTCGCTCCCCAATTTGCGTCATTCCGAGCGACCAAAGGGA
>QMOE01000526.1 GCA_003648125.1 Chloroflexota bacterium | reverse complement strand
TTGTCAAATTGCAAGTGCCGGGCACCTGAACAGCTACCTGTTCGTTTTGTATATCTTGACTCTACTGAAAAAAACTAGGAATTTCACAGAGAGCACAGAGATTTTAAACTTGGCCTTGAAAAAATTAACTTTTTGGCGCGCAAAGTGAAATTTTCTTGAACTAGACATCAGGCGCGATATGGAAATCGCGGCTACCGTTCGACAAGTCCCCGTTCCACCGGCCTCGTTATTATATCACTGCGTCTGGCTTTGGACAACGCAATCCCCAACCCGATCAACCCCACGAGGCTGATGCTCATGCCGATCCACAGGCTCGCCGGGCGGAAGGTGAAGACGACCCGGTGCTGTCCGGCGTCCACGGCCACCGCCCGGAAGAGCAGATCGGCCCGATAAATTGGCGCCGGCTCACCGTCCACCGTCGCTTGCCAACCGGGGTACCAACTGTCGGCCAGGACGAGATAGCCCGGCGCACTGGACTCTACCGCCACTTTGACGCGCTCCGGCGCATAGTGGGTCACGCGGACGCCGGGCGACCGTGTGGGATCGCTGGGCGACCACGCGGGATCGTCCCTGCGCGCCAATACGACTGTCGTTGCCGGGTCGAACGCCGGGCTTTGCATCAACGTCAGCGCCTCCTCATCATCGGCGGCCACGACAGCCTTGTGGACGAAGAACGCCCGCCCCAACACGTCCAGGTTCTCGTAAATTTTGACGTCGCCAGAGTGAGCCAGCCGGAAGCGGCCCTGGTCAGATAGAACGAGCGACTGGAAGCCGCCGGTGCGCTCGTCTATCAGGCTGGCCCCGCGCACGACCAGTTCCCCCTCCGGCAAAGTCGCCCGCACGACGATGGCTGTGGGCACGGCTGGCTGCGTCCAGCGTAGCCGGGTCACCGAGTCCCCGGCCCGCAGATCAAAGGTGCGGGTTAACTCGGCCCCCAAGCCCACCTCGACCACGCCGATCACCGCGTCACCCGGCAGTGATTCCTCGCCATCCAGGTGGGCGACCAACCCCAGCGCGGTCGCCTCGAACTGCGGCGCGCACGCCACCGCCGCCGACTCTCCATCCGCTAGTTGTGCCCCGAACTGGAGGTCGTAGAACACGTCGTCCAGCCAGGCGTCGTGGAGCTTGTCGGTGATGATGTACCCGACGTTGAACAGGTTTAGCCAGCGACCGTCGGGGATAGTGGTCAGGTTCTCGCGCAGCCGCCCGTCTATTGAGACTTTATCCTTGGGCAGGAACAGCCGCTGGAGCGTGACGTACCGCGCCAGGGGCAGTACGCCGCCGTCGTAGCCATCCACGGCAGGGATCTCAAAAGCCAGTGGCAGATCGGGGCCGAGTATTTCCTTATGTTTGGCGGCAACGATATAGTCGTAGCGCGCGTCGGCGGGGAGTTGCGGTCCGTAGATGATTTCGATCTCGGACATATCGCCGGGGTCGAAGGTGATATCAGACATGCTGAGGAAGCGGGGTCCCCCTTCCCGGTTCTCTCCCGCAGCGAGTAGATGAGCGATGGCCGGGCGCAGGCTGGTAAAGGCCTGGGGTGCGGTGGCCCGGTTATAAGGGAGCGAGCGGCCCGCCCCAAAGAGTTCCACGACCAACAATATCAGTAAGCCCGCCGCTGCCAATCGCGGCGCGCGGCCGGTCAGCGCGAGCAATCCCAGCGCCAAGACGATCCCCACTGCCCAAGCGGCGACGGTCGGCCAGCCCACGTGTCCCCCTGCCCCGATGCGCACGCCCACCATCGCCCACCCCGCCAGCAGGGCGAGCGCGACCGTGAATGTCAAGATCGTGCGCCGGCCCGCGCGTCCGCACCGATTCCACAATACGTCAGCGCCCCACCCTGCCAGCGCCGCCATTCCCAGCACGTAGAGTATCAACCAGCGGGCCGGCACGCGAAAGTGGGCAAAGCCGGGCACATAGCGGGCCAGGAGGAGGTAGAATGGATTGTAAAAGCCGAGCGAGAAAAATAGACCCAGAAAGATAAGCAAGGTCACGGATTTGAGGCTCGCGGCTCGCGATTTGCGGCTCGCGATTGCGATGGCGGCGAGGGCCAGGCCGGCGATGCCGATGTAGGCGACGTGCTCGATGTGTTCAGGGGGAATGGTCTCTGCAAAGCCGGGCAACAAGGCGCGCGCCAGGTAGAATGGCGAGAGGGAGAATGAGACACGATCGTTGAACGGCAACCCCCCGGCCCGCACCGAGAGGCGCGCAAGCTCCCAGGTGGGGACAAGCTGCACCGCCGCCAGCGTCACTCCCCAACCAGCCGCAGCCGCCAGAATCAAAACTCGCCGCGCCAGCGGTTTCCACTCACGGTGACGCATCACATGCCACAACGCAGGAGTTAATCCATACACCGCCAGTCCGACCAGCGAGATGAAGGCAGTCTGCGTGTGCCCGGCCAAAAGTACCAGGCCCACGACGACACTCAAACCCGCCCACTTGTGCACTTGCCCACTGGCACACTTGTCATACAGCGTCAGCATCAATGGTAGCCAGGCCAGTCCTTGCAACTGATTGACGTGCTCTACCTGCGCGCCCAGGTATCCGCCCAGCGCAAAGATCGCCCCCACCGTCCAGGCCCCAGTTCGCCCCATCCGCAGCGAGACGCGCCCCCACAGATATCCGTTCAGTGCCGCCAGACACAGGTGTAGCACGATGGTCAGGTGGACTGATTGATGCGCCGGCAGAGATAACCACAGCGGCCAGTTGAGAGGATAAAAGAATCCCACCTGACTGTTAGCCAGAAAAGGCACTCCCATAAAGAGATACGGGTTCCAGAGCGGCAAGCGGACGGCCTGCATCGCCCGCGTCGCCTCTGCCCAGTAGGGGTAAAAGTAAGTGAAAACGTCGCCGCCCGCCAGCACCCGCCCCGCCAGCGCGATTTGCCAAAAGAAGGCGATCACCAGCGCCCAGAGAAAAAAGATAGCCAGGAGATCGCGGATTAGATCGTTTAGCGATCTCCCCCAATAT
>QMOE01000525.1 GCA_003648125.1 Chloroflexota bacterium | reverse complement strand
TTTTGTTAGATCATCCAAATTTCAACATCTCAGTGTATCTCTGTGCCTTCTCTGCGCCCTCTGTGTAACTGATTTTGGCCTCTTTGAAAAAGTGTCCGGCTTCTCACTGAAATGAAACGCACCCTATTCTAATTGCATGTGATCTGGTATCAGCTCGCTTCCTCAGCGAGCGGCAGCCAGACGACAAAGGTGGTACCCACGCCCACCTGGCTCTCCACCGTCACCCGGCCACCGTGCAATTCCACAATCTCTTTGACAATTGCCAACCCCAGGCCGGTTCCCGATACCTGTATCTGCCGCTCTCCTTCTCCTCGGAAGAACCGTTCAAAGATGTGGGGCAGGTCTTGCTCTGGAATACCGATGCCAGTATCCGTCACTGTCACCGTCGCCCATGCCCGCCCGTCTGCCTCCTCCTCCCCGGTGGAGACCAGCGCCTTTCCGCCTTGCGACATGTATTGGACTGCGTTCTTCACCAGGTTGTTTAACACCTGTGTCATCCCGTCAGGGTCCACCAGCGCCACTGGCCCCGACTCTGCGGCGTGCCGCTCCAGGGTCAATCCTCGTTCCTGAGCCAGTTCTCGGTAGTTGGCGACGACCTCTTTGGTCAATTCGTCGAGAGCGGTTGGGATGGGATTCATCTCTAATCGCCCGCCGTCAATGTGGGAAATTTGCAAGATGTCCTCCACCAGGAGCGCCTGGTGGTCTGCCTCCCGCGCCAGAGTGTCCAGGTACTGTTTCCATTTCTCCGGCTGCCGCTGCATCAGGTACACGTACAATTTGATCGTCGCAATCGGCGTCCGAAGTTCGTGGGAGATATTGGTGGCAAAGCGAGTTTTCATGCGGTCCAACGCCTTCAGGTGGCTGACGTCGTGGATGCCTACCACTGCTGCTGTTTCCTCCATCCCCTCCCCTGCCACCGGCACTGCCTTCAACTCCAGGTCCAACCCTGTCAGTTCCAGCACTATCTCCGGCCGCCCCCCAGCCACTTTGGCACACGCTTGCCGCGCCAGGCCCTGCACCACCTTCCGCAGCCGGGCCGCATCTTCCGGTAAAAGCGTCTGGGAGAGCCAGGCCTGCGCGACCGGATTGGCCTGTACGACATCTCCCCGCTCATCAGTGACGACTAGGCCATCGGAGACGCTACCAATGACCGCCTCCAACCGGGCGTACTGGGCCTCGAGTTCGGCAGTGCGCTCCTGCACCCGCTGCTCCAACTGATCGGCATAGTGACGCAATTTCATCATATCGTCGAAACGAGCTATGGCGATGGTGATGGCCCGCTCCATTTCACGCAGTCTGGGCGGTTTGACCAGGTAGGCTCCCACGCCGGCCTCGCTGGCTTTGTTGACCAATTCCTCCGTTTCGTAGGCAGTCAGCACCACCACCGGCGTGGGGCAGCGCTCGCAGATCAGCCGCGCGGCCTCAATGCCACCCATATCAGGCATCTTGATGTCCATCAGCACGACGTCGGGCCGCAAGGACTGTGTCATCTCGATTGCTTCGAGACCGTTTGCCGCTTCTCCAACGACGGCGTACCCCCCTTCCTCCAATAGCCCCCTGGCAACTTCGCTGACCAGGTAGTCGTCCTCGACGATCAACACACGGACATTCTGTCGGTCGTTCATCCAACATTCCCTCTAACTGCGCACCGCTGGCAAGGTGAAATAAAATGTGCTCCCCTGGCCCACTTTACTTTCCACACCTACTTGCCCACCCAGTTTCTCCACGATACGGCGCACGATGGACAGGCCTAACCCATATCCCTCGACGTGAACCTGGTTGAGCCGCACGAATGGAGTGAACAGTTGCTTTTGATTCTCAAGCGGGATGCCGGCACCGTTGTCGCGCACCCAGAAACGAACTGTCCCCCCCTCTATCCCCCCCGCCTGCAGGGGAGAGGTAAAGGGGTGGTCTGCGCCAAGTTCCACGCGCGGCGGCCGGCCCCCGTATTTGATGGCATTGCTGAGATAATTGACCCATACCTCTTCGATCCACGGGGCATAACCCAGCGCCACCGGCCAGGTAGCGGGCAAAATAATCTCGGCCTGGTATTCCTCAACCATCTGAGCTAATCGCTGCCAGGCACCGGTCACGATGCTCGCCATGTCCAGCGACCCCATCTTTACCTCCATCTGGCGCACTCCCGCCAGCACCAACAGCTCGTCAATGATGTTGCTCATCTTGCGCCCACTCCGAGCTATCTTTTGCAGGTAGTGGAGGTGTTTCTCCTCCGAAATCATAGAGTATTCCTCTCTCAATACCTCGGCAAAGCCAACAATGATGCTCAATGGGCCTTTGAGGTCGTGGGCCACAGTGTGGGCGAAAGCGCCCAATTCTTCGTTGCGCGCTTGCAACTCGGCGTTCAGGTGGCGCAATTCCATCATGTCGCCAAAGCGGGCCATAGCGATGGTGATGGCCCGCTCCACTTCACGCGGTTTGGGCGGCTTGACCAGGTAGGCGCCCACGCCGGCATCGCTGGCTTTGTTGACCAATTCCTCCGTTTCGTAGGCAGTCAGCGCCACCACCGGAGTGGGGCAGCGCTCGCAGATCAGCCGCGTGGCCTCGATGCCATCCATGTCGGGCATCTCAATATCCATCAACACGACATCGGGCCGCAGGGACTCGGTCATCTCGATTGCTTTGAGGCCATCCATTGCCTCTCCGACAACAATGTACCCTGTTTCTTTCAACAGTCCCTTGACCATTTTACTGACCAGGTAATCGTCCTCGACGATCAGTACCCGGATACCCTTTTGGCCATTCATCCGCTGTTCTCCCTAATCGCACGCCACTAAAAGTTTGAACCGAATCACTGCCACTGCGCCGTGATCGTTGCGCAGCGACAGATTTCCGCGCAAGTTCTGGCGCACAATGTTCCGTATCAGGTCAAATCCAATGCTGGAACGCTCTAGCTGCAACGCCTCCTCCGGGTAGCCCGGCCCATTGTCTCGAAATTCGAGCGCCACTGTGTT
>QMOE01000524.1 GCA_003648125.1 Chloroflexota bacterium | reverse complement strand
CGCCACGCTGCGCATTGAGGAACTGATGCGGGTGTTGAAGGAAAAGTACACCATCGTCATCGTCACCCATAATATGCAGCAGGCGGCCCGCGTCTCTGACCGCACTGCTTTTCTGCTGATGAATGACCACCGCGCCGGGGAACTCGTCGAGTACGATGTGACCGCGAACATCTTTACCAACCCTCGTGACCAGCGCACCGAGGATTACATCACTGGGAGGTTCGGATGAACAAGAAGCGCGTTCTGTTTCTCTGCACCGGCAACTCGGCTCGCAGCCAGATAGTTGGGGGAACGGTCAACATCCAGCAGCGCGTTCCAGCCTATCTGGAATAAGGAGGCGAACGATGCCGAGACAAACCTTTGAGCTAGAACTGGGACATCTCGAGGACGAGGTACTGATTTTGGGCAGTATGACCGAGAAGGCCATCACCAGCTCAGTGGAGGCGCTGAAAAAGAGAGACCAGGAAACAGCCAGGCAGATCATCGCTGCCGATTTCGAGATCAACCACAAACGCTTCGAGATCGAGGAAGAGAGCATTCAACTGGTAGCCACCCAACAGCCGATGGCTGGAGACCTGCGCACCATCGTCGCCGTGTTGCACATCATCGTGGATCTGGAGAGGATGGCTGACCACGCCGAGGGGATCGCCCGCGTCACCCTGCGGATAGGGGATGAACCGCTCCTCAAACCTCTGATTGATATCCCTCGCATGGCCGAAAAGGGGGTGAGTATGCTGCGCCGTGCCCTGGCGGCCTTCATCGAACGGGATGCGGAGGCGGCTATGCAAATCGGCAGCGAGGACAACGAGGTGGATAACCTCTACGACCAGGTCTACCGGGAGCTATTGACTTTTATGATCGCCGACCCCAGAACGATCAACCGGGCCACCAGTCTCCTGTGGGTGGCTCATAACCTGGAGCGCATCGCCGACCGGGTGACCAATATCTGTGAGCGGGTGGTGTACATGGTCACCGGTCAAATGGAAGAGATGAATGTCAAAGGATTGGGGGGCGACTCTATCCGGCAACACACCTTGCCCCCTGAACCAAAATAGTGTAGAATAGCGTCGTTCCTTCTCCGACTCATTTCCCCTAAAGGTTGAGCCTATGGGGAGTGGGCGGTAGGGTGTGATTGGAAACGGTCACGCCTCCCGTGCTTGGAAAGGAGATTGGACGACAGGCAGCCAACACGCCGGCGTCCACCTTTCCAGGTGGACGCCGGTTTTTGTTTGACGCAATACGGAACAGATATGAAATCCCTATTTGCCAACAAAATGCGCGTCTCGTTCGTCATCCTCGGATCGCTGCTGATCCTCTTCATTGCCTGGCCGCTGCTGCGGACCGTCACCGCCTCCTCCCCGGCCACGCTTTGGCAGACGCTCTTGGATGATGAGGTGCGCGGGTCAATCGCGCTGACTTTTTACTCGTCGCTGATTGCCACGAGTCTGGCCTTCGTCTGCGGCGTGCCGCTGGCCTACCTGCTCGCCCGCGCCGACTTTGCCGGCAAACGATTGGTCGAGGGCATCGTTGACCTGCCCATCGTCGTGCCCCACTCGGCGGCCGGCATCGCGTTGCTGATGGTCTTTGGCCGGCGCGCGCTACTGGGTCGGGCGTTTGGCCTACTCAGCCTCAAGTTCGTCTCCGCTGCGCCGGGCATCGTCATCGCCATGCTCTTTGTCAGCCTCTCCTTCCTGGTCAACTCTGCGCGGGAGGGGTTCGAATCGGTTGACCCGCGCCTGGAGCGGGTGGCCCGCACGCTGGGCGCTTCCCCCTGGAGCGCGTTCTGGCGCGTCGCTTTCCCGCTGGCCTGGCGCTCCATCCTCTCCGGCATGATAATGATGTGGGCGCGGGGTCTCAGCGAGTTCGGCGCGGTAGTCATCCTGGCCTACCATCCGATGGTCGCCCCCGTGCTGCTCTACGAGCGCTTCGAGTCCTTTGGGCTACAGTATGCCCGCCCGGTGGCGACGCTGATCATCCTCATCTGCCTGGTGACGTTTGTGGCACTGCGGGCGGTCGCCGGGAAGAGAGGTGAGGCGTGAGGGGCAGTGTGCAGGTGCGCGACCTGTGGGTGGATCTGGACGAGTTCCACCTGCGGGAGATTGACCTGGACATTACATCCGGCGAGTATTTCGTCATCCTCGGCCCGACCGGCGGGGGCAAGACGGTGTTGCTGGAGACCATCGCCGGGCTGCATCGTCTGCGCCAGGGACGCATTTTGCTGGACGGCGAAGAGATCACGGCCGCGCCCCCGGAGCGGCGCGGGGTCGGGTTCGTCTACCAGGATTACGCTTTGTTTCCTCATCTGAACGTGGCGCAGAACATTGGGTTCGGGCTTAAATTGCGGGGGGAGGAGCGGACAGTCATCCAACAACGGGTGGACGAGATGGCGCGGCTCTTGTCCATTGACCACCTGCTCCACCGTCGGCCCGGTACACTCAGCGGGGGCGAGCAGCAGCGGGCGGCGCTGGCGCGGGCGCTGATAGTCGAACCTCGGCTGCTGCTGCTGGACGAGCCGCTCAGCGCGCTCGACCCGGAGACGCGCGAGAGCCTGCAGCGCGAGTTGGCCCGTCTGCACCGGGAACTGGGGACGACTACCATCCACGTGACGCACGATTTCGAGGAGGCGGTGTCGCTGGGGGATCGCATCGCTATCTTGAACGCGGGGCGCGTGGTGCAGGTGGGTTCGCCGGATGACATCTTTCGCCGCCCCGAGTCCGAGTTCGTGGCTCGCTTCGTCGGGGTGCGCAACATCTTTGAGGGAGACCTGCACGCCGGGAAGGACGGCTACAAATTGCTCGTTCTCGACGGGACGCGGATTGCCGTGGTGACGGAACGGAACGGGCGGGTACACGCTTCCATCAGGCCGGAGGACATTATCGTCTCGCGGGAGCCGCTCCGCTCCAGCGCGCGCAACTCGTTCCGTGGCCGCATCGTCGAGATCGCCGACCGGGGGACGCTCATCTCTGTCACCGT
>QMOE01000523.1 GCA_003648125.1 Chloroflexota bacterium | reverse complement strand
CGGCAGTGCCACCCGTACACTGCTGAGCGACCCGCACGCTATCACCCGGATCGAGCATGTCGCTACAGTGCTGCTCTACGAGCTGACCGAGGCCAACTCTCCCCTCGCCATCCTCTTCGACGACTACCACGCCATCACCGCGCCCCCCATCCACACTGCACTCGACCTCCTGCTGGCCCACCTGCCGCCGCACATCCACCTGGTCATCCTCACACGCACGGATCCGTCGCTGGCGCTGGCGCGGCTGCGTGCGCAAGGCCACCTGCTCGAAATCCGCGCGGACGACCTGCGCTTCACCTCCGCCGAAACGACCCAACTGCTGCGTGACGTCGCCGGCCTGGAACTGAACGATGCCGATGTGGCGGCACTGGCCGAGAAAACCGAAGGGTGGATAACCGGACTGCAACTGGCGGCCACATCGCTGCACCAACACACTCGCGATAGGTGGGGCGACTTTATCCACGCCTTCGGCGGTGCCACGCGCCCCATCTTTGACTACCTGGCCGGCGAGGCCTGCTCCCACCAGCCGCCCGAGGTGCAATCCTTCCTCACCCGCAGCGCAATCCTGCGCGACATGCCGGCCGACCTGTGCGACTACGTTTTGGAGATAGAGAACAGCCAGGCGACGTTGGAGTCGCTGGAACGGGCCAACCTGTTCACATCTCCCCTCGACGCCGCCCGCACCGTCTACCGCTACCACGCCCTGTTCCGCGAATTCCTCCAACGCCGCCTGCTCAAAGTCGAGGGGCGCGAGGCAGTGCGCCGCCTCCACCACCGCGCCGCCGCCTGGTTCCTGGAACAGAGCGACGACGAGCGGGCCATCGAGCACCTGCTGGCGGCCAAGGATTACGAGGCCGCTGCTGACCTGGTGCGCCCCCTGCAGGAGCGCCTCTTCCTCACCAGCCGCTACCATCTCCTGGAGGGATGGTTGAAGCAGTTCCCTCCTTCCGTCGCTGGGACCCACCCCTGGCTGCTCCTCACCCGCGCTCGCCTGGCCGCACTGCGGGGCAACTCCGAGCAAGCCGAGCAACTCTGCCATCAGGCCGAACCTATTCTTCAGGCTCAGGGAGACCGCGCCGGGCTCTACACCGTCTACCACGACCTGGCGGGGATCGCCCAGGACCGGGGTGACTTTGCCCAGGCCGAGGGAGTATACCGGCAGGCGCTCGATTATGCCATAGATGACACTCAGCGAGCAGCCGCCCTGGGACAGACCGCCCGCTGTTTCTACATGCGAGGTGGTGAGGTACAAAGAGCCCTGCACCTGCTCGACCAGGCAGTGGAATTGGCCGAGCAAAGCGGCCATCCCGTGTGGCGCGCCGGCCTCTTGTCCCTCAAAGGCAAGATGCTCTCCAGCCTGGGTGACTTCACCGGGGCGCTGGATGCCTGGCATGCAGCCCTGGATTTGATGGAGGCTTACGGTAACCGTCACCGGCAGATTGGCATTCTCAACAACGCTGCCAACCTCCACTGCCTGGTGGGCCAGTTCGACCGGGCCGAGCTGCTGGTGCACCGGGCATTGGAACTGGCCCAGTTGTTTCACCGGCTCTCTCAATGGGCCTACACCCTCAACGTGCAAGGAGCGATTCACCAGACCCAGGGCGAGTGGGAGGCCGCCCGCCGCTGCCACGAGGAGGCCCTGGCCATCCAGCGCCGGCTCAACGAGCGGTACGAGATCCCCGCCACCCTCAACTGCCTGGGCCTCCTGGCCCGACGAGAAGGCCGGCTGGACGAGGCGCTACGCTACGGTGAGGAGGGGCTGGCGCTGCGCGAAAAACTGGACAACGACTACGAGACCGGCCTCTCGCTGATTGACGTCGGAGCGACCCACCTGGAACTGGGACACCTGGAACAGGCCGGGGCGCTGTGGCAGCGGGCAACGGACATCTTCACCCGCCACCAGGCTCGCTACGAACAGGCCCAACTCCACTTCTACCTGGCCGTCCTGGCCCAGCGCCGGGACGATGCAAAGGCTCTCGTTACGCATCTGGAACAGGCGATGACGTTGGCCCACACCTACGAACACGGCGACCCGCCCCGCTGCCTCCACTTCTTCGTCGCCGATGCGGCCTGGGCCGCTCCGCTGTTGGCCCACGCGCTGCGACGCGGGTTCGTCCCCAACTGTGTGGACTGCCTGCTACCCCGGCTAGGCCGCCCGGCCTGCGATGCTCTCCTCCCCCTCTTGGACGACCCCGATCCGGCCGTCCGCGCCCGCGCTGCCACGCTTCTGAGCCGCCTGGGCGACGCGAAGGCGCTGAAACCCCTGGCCGCCCGCCGCCGTGACCCCGACCCGGCCGTCCGCCGGGCCGTCGAAGAGGCCATCACTGTCCTCCTCTCCGTTCCCCCGCCGCCGCTGCGCATCCAATGCCTGGGCCGCTTTCGCGTCTGGCGTGGTGGCGAGGAGATCACCCGCTGGCCTCGACGCAGCGCTCGCGACGTCTTCCTGCTGCTCCTGCTACGCCGCCCCCAACCTGTGGCCGCCGACGCGCTGGCCGAAGCCCTATGGCCTGGCTCGGCGCCGGACAAGGCCTCCCAGAACTTGCGCCGCGCCGTCTCTGATCTGCGTCGCACCCTGGAACCGGAACTGCCGGGTGGCTTTCCCTCCCGCTACCTGAGAGTGGAACAGGAAACCTACGCCCTGATCCTGCCACCCGGCTCACACGTGGACGACACGGCTTTCGAGAAAGAACTGACCCAGGAACTCGCCGGCTCAACCCCGTCCACTCAGGAAGGCCGGCAGGCAGCCATCAACCGGCTGGATGCAATTCTCAACCTATACAACACGGGGGACTATCTACCTGAACTTCCCTACGAGGATTGGGCACTGACCCGGCGGGAATATCTGCGCCACCTGCTCACAAGTGGAGCGCACCGGCTGGCCCAACTCTATCTGGAAGCCGGTCAGATGGAAAACGCTATCGCCATCGCTCACTGCGCTCTGACTCAGGAGCCCTGGGACGAGGAAGCCACTCTCGT
>QMOE01000522.1 GCA_003648125.1 Chloroflexota bacterium | reverse complement strand
CACTACTGCGTAAATTGCTACTCTGCTCTCACCCCATCGCGCGGCGACACCCGGGGCACAATGAAAATGCCCTCCTCAATCAGCGGTCCCACTGTCAAGTCAGAAGCGACGTCCTGGTTGACTGACAAATTTAACACTTGACTCCGGATACAGAAAATAGGACGCAGATGAACGCAGAAAACGCAGATTTTGTTGATTTCCAGGGCAGATCAGCGTGAATCTGCGTCAATCTGCGTCCGAATGTTAAATTTGTCGGCCAATCAGCCAGTGACCTTGAAAATGTCAGCGCCTCTTCGACTTCTCGTCTGGTCACAGCGTCAATCTGTATCATCTCAATATTCTGGGGCACTTTTAACGTAGCCGCGCTTTCCATAGCGCGTTATGTCCGCGAGGTATGGAAACCTCGGCTACATTGCCCCACTTTATTGAGCAGGTACGTCAATCTGATAATCTGCATCTTCTCGTCTGGTGCGCAACCGCATCAGTGCTAAACCAAAATTCTTCGCCTCCCGCATCCTCACCCCCACCAGCCACTTGCGCCTTTTTGCGAACTCGCGGACGGTGGCGCTGAGCACTGTCGCGTGTTTCCATCCATCCGCCGATGGGTCCACATGTACGATGAGCATGGCGATGCAGGCGTGGAATGTGGCATAGTAGGCCCTCGAAGCGCAGGAATCCAGGTCGCACTCATCCAGCGCTCGAGCCGCAGTGTCCAGAAACTGGTCCGCCTTCCGCAATCGTGGCCCCTGATTCCCTGCCACGTACCCTCCTCGGCTTTATCGCCAGCGTTGTTATTATAGCCCAGAGCCGGACGTTGTCAACACTGCTTTTCCGCTGTGGTCGGGTTTCTGGCCGGGAGGGAAAAACAGAGCAGCGGCCTATTGGTACAGGCCGCTGCTCACAATCGTCCCACGCCCTTCTCCGGCACATTCGCCTCGTTTTGACGGTTGCTCCGTCTGACCTCGCTCTCAATCAACAGTGACCAAGATGCGCTCTAGTGAGGCGATGTCGGTGGCTATGAAACGGCTGACGCACTTTCCATGCTTTCACCCTTATTTTACGCTAAATTTCCCTCGTTGTCAATAGGTCTAACCTTAAAATTTGGCGAGTTAATCCGAAAATCCTCCCGATCCGCGTTCTCCCGGCAAGGATTGGCAGCGCGGACAAAAGTGCGTGCCGCGATGGCTCACCTTGATGCGTTTGATAGTCACGCCGCAGCGCGGGCAAGGTTGCCCCGCGCGCCCATAGACCGCCAGATGGTGGGCGAACTCGCCCGCCCGGCCATCCGCTTGTTGATAAGCCGCGTCCGGCAACGTCGTGCCGCCACTGGCGATGGCCGCCCGCAGCACGGCCCGGATAGCGCGGTGCAGCCGCCGTACCTCGGCAGGAGTGAGCGTATCGGCTCGACGCAGCGGATGGACGCCAGCCCGCCACAGCGCCTCGTCGGTGTAAATGTTGCCCAGACCGGCCAGGAAGCGCTGGTTGAGCAGCAACGGCTTGATGCGCCCGCGCCGCTGCGCCAGCATCTCCCCCAGATGTGCGACCGTGAAACTGTCCGCCAGCGGCTCGGGGCCCAACTCGTCCAACATGCCAGATGGATCATCCACCAGATGCAGCCGCCCAAACTTGCGCTGGTCGGAGAAATACAAGGTTCGCCCATCATCCAGGGAGAACAACACGCGGACGTGCCGGTCGTCGAGGGGTTCTCCCGGCCCCAGCACCAACCGCCCGGTCATGCGCAAATGCACCAGCAACGTGTCGCCGCCGCTCAACGCGATCACCACCCACTTCCCGCGCCGGCCCACTCCGATGACCGCCTGGCCCGTGAGACGACCGGCAAAAGCAGTCGGGTTGGACGAGACGACGCTGCGTGCCCAGCGCACATCTACCCCGACGACTGTGTGTCCGACCAGAGACGCTCGCAATCCCTGGGCCACTGTCTCAACTTCGGGTAACTCGGGCATGATGCAGTCGTATGTATCTACCGTCTTGTGAGCCTGGTGCAACGGATAGACAGCGGATAGGTGGTTCCCTTCATCCGTTTATCCGCTTTCCATTCGATGCCTCAACCCCTGTAAACAAATGCATGCTGCCATTATAAGCGTGGTCGCTCTGCCTGTCAATGCAGTTGCCGGTTGACAGCCTCCCATCCTGATGTTACAATCTCAATCTAGTGCGAGATTCGCTATGGCCCAAGACACACACATTCACCTATCGCCGTCCACCGACGAGACAATCCCTACACGCCACCATTGGCACCTCGGAGATACCCAACCTGTGATGCGCACCACTTCCTACCCTACAGCGCCGCCGCCACCTCCAACTCGGCGCCATCGCCGTTCCTGCCTCTCTACGTTTATCCTGCTCCTGTTCGTTGCCGGGGGAGTATCTGTGGCGGGGTACGCCTTTTGGCAGTGGACCGCCACCCGGCCGCGCACCAATATCCTCGTCCTTGGCCTCGACTGCCGGCCCGATCAGGGCTACGTCACTCGCTCCGACACACTGATCCTGGCGACAATCTACCCGCCTGGCCCGTGCGCTGCGCTGCTCTCTATCCCCCGTGATCTCTACATCGAAATCCCTGACCACGACGCCGACCGCATCAACACCGCCCACTTCTGGGGCGAAAACGAGGCTGAGGGAGGCGGGCCGGCGCTGGCTATGCAGACCGTGGCGCAAAATTTCGGCGTGCCGGTACACCACTACGTGCGCCTGGACTTTGACACCTTCCGCGCCATCGTGGACAGTGTCGGCGGCGTGGACGTCATCGTCGAAAAACCTGTCGTGGACGACGCCTATCCCACCGACGACTATGGCGCCATCCACATCGAAATCCCCGCCGGGCCGCAGCACATGGACGGTGAGACGGCTCTGCGTTACGCCCGCTCCCGCCACGGCTCCTCCGACTTTGACCGGGCCAGGCGCCAGCAGCAAATCCTCGTCGCCCTGGCCCACTGCCTGATCGAGCCCGAGATGT
>QMOE01000521.1 GCA_003648125.1 Chloroflexota bacterium | reverse complement strand
TAGAACCTTGCTGCGCTCCTCTCCACTTCCCATGTCACATGCTGAATGGGATGATCGCTATGCTCTTGGTCGTCCTAGATTAGCTACCTGGCGCAGCACACCCAGTACCCCTAGGCCCACTTGCAGACCGGTGCGCGGGGTGATCTCAGCGCCAGTCTCCGTGTCCAGGTCTACGCCCGCCGATTCCGCTTCTCGAACGTAGAGCCAGGCGGCCAGCAGGCCGAGCAATGCCCCGGCCAAACCGCCAATAACGAATACCTTGGTTCGCGTGTTCATTCTTCCCTCCCCTTGAATACGGCTACGCTCTTACGTGCCGCGCTGCGGACTCCCGCGCCAGCGGCCACGCCGCCAATCACCGGAGCGGCGATGGCATCCGCCGCCCGTTTACTCACCGCCGCCGCCTGAGCGGTCTTCTCCTGGGCAACTTTCAGCGGCGGGCGGATGTTAACATCCAGCCAGCGCATGCCACGAATGGCGTACACCAGCGCGATCAACAGTGCCAGGAAAACGGCAAAAGCCTCGATGATGAGCAGGATGGTTGCCAGATTGCCGAAGAAGTGAATGTCCATCGTCTCCCCCTCCTTTGTATCCATGTGCCTATTATATCCACTTTTGTTTATCTGGCAAGGGCATAACACGGCAAAGCCGCAACCAATTTTGGGGACGCGGACTTCGTCATGAGCGGACTTCGGCTGAGCTCAGTCGAAGCCCTCAGGCGAACAATAAATACGGATTTTTATGTTCAGTGTGAGTAGTCACCTGCGTCCAAAAATTCGGGGCGTCAAGGAGTTTAACGTGCCAGCAGATACAGGGCCAGGCTCACCATCTCACCGGTCGTGGCCAGCTTCGGCAAGTCAATCTCCTCCACGGTGTCCTGCGGAGTACGCAGGTGGCGGGCGTCGTTCCAGGTGAGGAGCGCGGCCAGGACATCATTGTCGTGGAAGGGCGCGTGCCCCCCGTCGTCCTGATACGCCTCCATGCTGACGCGGCGCTTCAACTGCTCCGCCCCGTTATTGAAGACGTAGGATAGGGTGGGGGACTTCCCTCGCTCGGTGTGCACGTCCAGGTAATAGCCCACCCCCGCCCCCACGGTGTCCAGTTCCAGCACGAGCAGGGTATCGGTGAGAGGATATGTGGGATGAGCTACATAGTGCTGCGCGCCCGCCTGGTCCAACTCACCGCCACTCCAGGCGGCGAAGAGAATGGTCCGCCGTGGCTGCCAGCCGTTGCGCTGCCACAGACGGGCGACTTCCAGCAGAACCCCCACCCCGGAGGCGTTGCGGTTCGCGCCGGGATAGAGCAGCCCGCCGGGCAGGCGGCCCAGGCCGTCGTAGTGTGCTCCCAGGACGAGCACCCCGGCGTCGGGGTCGGTGCCGGGAATGGCCCCCAGCACGTTCTGGGTCGTGGTCTGGACGGTAGAGGCTTCCACGGCCATGTGCAGGCGCAGGTCGAGCAGCAACGCCGGAGGTGAGGTGCTCAGCTCAGTCAGGGTATGCCCGGAAAGGGCCAGCAGTTGGTCGAAGGCGTCTTTAGACATCTCGAACACGGGGATGGTGCTGGTGAAGACCGATTCCCCGGCCACCGGCTGCGTGCGCAAGTGATCCGAGGTCCAGCCGGTGGCGATGATCAATCCGCTGGCTCCGTGTTCCATGGCCAATTGCGCCTCGGCGGCGGGGTCGGGGACGCGCTGGCGGAGGACGATGCGCCCGCCCAGGTGCATGTCCGTGTATTCCCCGTCCCGCACCCACACCACCTGAGCCTCGGTCGCGCCGCTGCCCGCTGCTCCCTGGGTCATGGGCCGGAAGTCGTCGGGATAGCTGAAGGTGTGCATCGTCGCCCCCTGCGCATCGAGCATGGCGCAGACGGGCACGCTGAGCAGGCGCGTGTAGGTGATGGGGAAGTTTTGCAGATAGGTGCCCTCGTCGCTGGCGGGCACAAGCCCGGCGCGGGCGAACTCATCGGCCAGGAAATCGGCCACGGCGCGGTCTCCGGGTGTGCCGGCCTGCCGCCCCGCCAATTCCGGCGAGGAAAGCCACCGCACGTGCTTCAGCGCCGCGTCCGCGTCAAATCCCTGCACCTGGGCCAGGAGATCCGGCGAGAGTTGCCCGTTCCCTACCCAGTCTTTCCAGTCTGCCTCGAACTCATCCAGCATCGGGGACAGTCCCTGGGCGGCAACCACGTGGATAGGCTCGTCGCCGACCTGCACAAGTCCAGTACGGGCGGACTCGCCATCCTCCTGTACAGTGACAAACAACTGCATGTGTTTCAGCGCCGCATCCACTTCGAATCCCTGAACCTGGGCGAAGAACTCTTCAACAGGCATCCCCTGCCCCACGGCCTGTATCAGGGCCAACAGGGTCTCCCGGCCAAAAAGCTCCTCGAAGTACGTTACCCCCGACCACTATTGGGCGTAGATCAACCGCGCCTGCTCCTCGTCGCTCTGCAGCGGGTACGGCATCTGGTCAAAGGGGAAGGTCTCTTTGTGCCCCAGTGCTTTTTGCAAGAGGGGCACGTAGCGGGCCGCGACTTCCTGCTGGCCCAGAGGTTCCATCTGCCCGGCCAAGAACTCGGCGACGCCCTCACGCAGCCACGTATCGTCCACGCCCATCCGGGAGAGGGCCATCCGCGCGAAGGCCCCGGCCAATGGCGCGGCGTAGCGTCGTGGATCGTCTTCCTGGGCCACCAGCTTGACCGCTCCTCCTGGTTCGGCCCACTGCCGGGTCCACGGCGGCAGGGAGAGCATCACCGACAGGCGGAAGGTTAGGGGACTGGAGTACAGCTCAATCTCCAGCGGGAGATCAGGTGCGAAAGGTAGCTCGTGGGATACCTGCTCGTAGGCCCGTTCCGCAGCAGACAGCACACCCTGCGCCCACTCCTCGTCGCGGTCCTGGTACTTGACCAGGAAACGGCCATCGGACAGAGTTTGCCAGGCCAGGCCCCCGTAGAGCCACTGCCCACCCCGTTTCACGAAACGTGTGCGG
>QMOE01000520.1 GCA_003648125.1 Chloroflexota bacterium | reverse complement strand
GGGGTTGATGCGCAGCGCGGCCTGGTACTCGCGGATCTCGTCGTCCAGGCGGCCTTGCTGCCCGTAGGCCACGCCCAGGTTGTAGTGCGCCTCGGCGTAGCTGGGGTTGATACGCAGCGCGGCCTGGTGCTCGCGGATGGCATCGTCCCAGCGGCCCTGCTGCGCGTAGGCCACGCCCAGGTTGTAGTGCGCCTCGTCTAAGTTGGGGTAGATCCGCAGCGCTGCCCCGAATTTGCTAATCGCCTCGTTCCACCGACCCTGCTTCCCGTAGGTCGCGCCCAGGTTGAGGAGCGCTGGGACATAGTCCGGATTGATACGCAGGGCAGCCTGGTACTCGCGGATCTCTTCGTCCAGGCGGCCCTGCTGCCCGTAGGCACAGCCTAGGGCATGGCGTGCTCTGATGCTGTCAGGGTACACGTGTAGTGCAACTTGGTACTCGCGGATGGCGTCATCCAGCCGGCCTTGCTCAAAGGAGATCAATCCACACTCCAAGTGTTCCCCAGCCAACTCGATATCTACGGTACTCGCAGGCACAGCGGGAATGACCTGCACCGCTTCTCCACCTCGCAAAGCCCGCGCCAAGTCAGTAGCAGTGGACCGCTCCTCTATCTGCCTCGCCAGCGCCGCTGCCACCACCTCCCCCACCCACGCAGGCACCTCCGGCTGTAACCGGCATACCCCCGCCGGTTCCCGCTCACAAATCACCTCCGCCAGCAACTCGTACAGCCGCGCCTGGAACAGCATCACGTTGGAACCAGCCGTCTCCCGCGCTTGCCGCTCTAACGCCTGGGAATCCACGTAATGCCGTCCCGCCAGCATCTCGTACAAGAGCGCCCCCACCTGGTAGACGTCGCTGCGCCCGTCCACCGGCTGCCCCCGGATCTGCTCCGGCGACATATAGAGCAGTGTCCCCGGCTGGAAACCTACCTGCGTCAAGGAGGTGCCGCCCGCGCCACGCGGCACGTGGGCGATGCCAAAGTCCCCCACCTTTGCCTTGCCGTCCTCCGTCAGCAGCACGTTCTCCGGCTTGATGTCCCGGTGAATGATACCTTTGGCGTGGGCCGCTGCCAGTCCCTCGCATACGTCGCCGGCGATGCGCACCGCCTCCTCCACCGGCAGGGGGCTGTGCTTTTCCAACAGCGCCCGCAGGCTGCCACCCGCCAGGTATTCGGTCACCAGGTAGACCTCTGGCCCCACCACCTTGAGCGCGTGGACGGTGACAATATGGGGACTATTGAGGCCGCCAGCGGCGCGGGCCTCCTGCAAGAAGCGCTTGAAGGCCGTCTCGTCGGTCTGGGCGGTGATGGTCAGTTCCTTGACGGCGACCGGCCTATCGAGGAGAGTATCGTGGGCCAGGTAAACGGTGCCAAAGGCGCCTCGGCCCAGGATGCGCTCGATGCGGTACTCGAACAGTTGTTGGTTGGGGGCAAGGGGCATTTGGCGTCCTCCGCTTATCAGGTACGCTTGATTGTATCCCAGGCGATGGATGCGGTCAAGCCGGCGTGATGAGAACAGGTGCGGCGTACCTAACGTCCTCGGCGTCGGGACCGCGCCACCAGGCCGGTTCTATCTGGGCTTCGCGCTCCTCACCGGTGGCATGGAAGGCGACACGCGCGGTGTCGCCCGGCCCCGGCACCCTGCACCACGTGGGCGCAGGTGGCGATCAGGCCATCGCCGGCGACGACGAAACCCGTGCCCAATGTTCGTCTCTGGATGTTGCAGATGCGCACGATAGAGGCTCGCAGGCCATTTGACATACCTCACTCCATTCACATCACATACCACTCGGCGACACAGCCCGCACCATATCCCACCCGCTCCCTTGCCGCTGCACGACGAAGCGAGGGTCATTCCGCAGGTTGTCCACCACCAGGGTGAAGCGGAAGGGAAAGAGTTCGGGCAGGCGCAACAGATCCACAAAGGGCAGTTCCTCGGCCGGGTGGGCGCGCAGGGCGCAGGCCAGCAGCCAGGCTTCCAATTCGATGCTGCTGGCAGAGAGGGATTGGCGTTGAGGGGCGTAGGTGTGGCGTTGGTTCGTCTCGGTCAACATGCCCCAGTTGCGCAGGGAGGCAACGATACGTTCCTCTGACCTATCGAGGGAGCCCAAATGCCCGCGCCCGGATATCAACCGCTGTTTGACCACCTTGTTCGTGATTGCACCTTCAACTTGGCCAATCTGACCAATGATCGCAACGCACTCGCGGAAGAAAGGGTAGTACAGCAGCGTCAGTCCGTAGTGTAACCAGAGACGGTCTTTGAGCGCGGGCGTGTTCTGAAACCAATCCACCGCCTCGTCGTGCAGGTCGGGAGCGATCTCCCTACTCTTGAACCAGATGTTGATCAGAACGTCTATTGTCTTGCGCTTGGCGTCGTCTCCCGTAAGGTGTTGCCCGACCACCGGCTCCAATCGCGCTCGAATCTCATCGGCGTCGTCGGTCTCGGCGCAGAAAGCAGCGGCGGCATCGAGCCAGGGTAGAAAGATGCTGCGGTTGAACCCAATACCTTTATCCATTATCTCGCTCTTCCACAGTGATTGTCAGCAACGGCACGACCATCTCGTCCAGCGTGGGCCCGCCGTGGGTGACGACGGTCTCATTGAAAGTATCAAAGGCGCTGCGTCCCTGGGGCATCAATACCCAGACGGCGTTTTCACCATTGGGCAGCAGGCCGTCATGGCTCCACAGAATGGTCTCGGAGAAGCTGCGCTGTACGTTGTCGGCGGCGCGGCGGTCGCTATAGATGCGGGCGCGCCGGCCGCGAGTGTCCACAGCAAGCCCCTCGGAGGGCCGGCCAAAGCCACGCGCCTCGACGTGGCCGTGATCGCTGGTCAGGTAGACGGTAAAACCTCGCGCCAGCAGGCTCTCGATCACTTTTTCCACCTGCCTGCCGTACCCCTCCAGCCAGACGCGCAATGAGGCATAAAAGTCCTTTGTGCCTAACGTAGCATCGTGTACCAGATCGTCAATCTTGTTTTCGATCAAGCACAGGGCGCGGGTGCGGG
>QMOE01000519.1 GCA_003648125.1 Chloroflexota bacterium | reverse complement strand
GTCGTAGACCAAAATAAAGTTTCCCTCATCCTCTGGCACCTGGACACAAACAGCGCCGGTCATCGAATGATCGTGTGCCACGACGCCATTGAGTGCATCAGGCACGACGCCGCAGTGCGTCTCTTCGCCATACGTGTTGTACACGACGTGGCGGTCGCCTACCACCTTGAAATTTGATTGGACAATCTGTATCGGTTCGGCTTCCGGGTCACCCACGCTCGTAATTTTGACCGTGATCAACAACATGCGCCTTCCTGCTGCCGGCGGATCGTTAAATTGATTGTTGGCTTGCACCAGCGGCCAAGCGTTTTCGTTGACGCCGACGATCTCGATCAGGAGATCATCCCACGTGTAATTGCTGCCCAGTACAGCGGGGGATGGCGGTGCTGATGTAAGCACGGCTTCAGTGACGGCGATAGCAATCTCTGTACGGCGAAAAGCCACCACCGTGGCCGTGGCGTCTAAATCGGGAGGCCCAAACCACGTCCCCCGTAATTCATTCGAGGTCAGCACGACTCCCACGATGAGCAAGGCGGATCCAACGATGAGAAAGAATACGAGTTTACGTTTGCGCATTATCTCCTCCACTGCGCATCCTGCGGTGACAACACGAGCGGTATATGTTTACGGGTGGTGCTTGGTGCAGCGGATAGGTAACGAATAAGCGGATGAGTGGGTGCCACGGGCCAAAGCGGCGCGGCGCCTTCCCGAGTGAACGACGGCCGAGACTGATCCACCGCCGGGATATCCGTTTATCCGCTTTTCATTCGCTGCACCTTGACCCCGGCAAGCAATTATACGTAGCGATTATACTTGCCTTCCGCAGCCTGTCAAACACGAGTTGTCTGGCTTGAGGTCTGAGGGAAAATGTGCTACAATTCACACCAGTTTCATGTTCAGGCAACTTTTGGCGGCCTTTACCGTAAAGTATGTGAGGAGTACACTGTAATGACACACCCTGTCATCGGCTGGGAGCGGGAGACACCGGTTCCCAATCACATTTTCAACGACTATTTGAGCGCCCGCGAAGGCCGGCTTTACTTTGATGACCTGGACCTGACACAACTGTTCACCGGCGGCAGGCAGGACCAGGGGTTGGGGAAAACCTTGCCCAGCCCGCTGGAAATCGTTTACCTGCCCAAGATCCGCCAGAAAATCGCTGCGATGCGGCGGATTTTTGCCGCCGTGAGCGCCGAGGTTGGGTACGCCGGCCGCTTCTATTACGCCTACGCCTCCAAGGCCAATGCTGCCGAGGAAGTCGTGCGCACGACGCTAGGCGCCGGCACCCATTATGAGATGTCATCCACCGTGGACGTCGAGATCGCCCGGCTCATGATCGCCGCCGGCCGCCTGCCGCCGGAGCGGATGGTTATTTGCAACGGCTTCAAACCGGCCGGGAGCGACTATGCTGCCAACATCGTCAGGCTCAAGCGTGAGCACAACAACGTCATCCCCGTGCTCGAAGACCTGGGCGAGTTGTTTCCCCTGATCGAGTCTGGCCTCTCCTTTGATGTCGGCCTGCGCCAAAAGTGCTACGGCCCTCACCAGAACCAGGCCGAGATGAAAGCGGCTAATTCTCGTTTCGGGATGGACGTAGACACCTTGCGGAAAGTGGCCGCTCTTACCGCCGCCGCTCCTAATCTCAACCTCAAACTCTACCACGCCATGGTGGGTAGCCAAATTGTGAACGAAGCGGATTTTTTGACCTGGCTCGAGCCGCCGATTGAAATTTACGCCCGATTGCGGCAACTGTATCCCAGCCTGAACATCTTTGACTTTGGCGGCGGCGTGCCTGTGCCCATGACCCTCGATTTCACTTTTGACTATCACGGGTTCGTGCGCCGTCTGTTGACCATGCTGCAAGAGGTGTGCGGCCGTTACGACGTGCCCGTGCCCGACGTGATGGGCGAATTTGGACGCTACACAACTTCTGAACATGGCGCCCACCTTTTCAAAGTGGTCATGGTCATAGAGAACAATTCCAAGTTGCCCTGGTACATCATTGATGGCTCCATTATGACCTCTTTTCCCGACAGTTGGGCTCTGGGCGAACACTTTATCGTGCTGCCGTTGAATCACCTCGACCAGCCCTTTCGACGGGTGCAACTGGGGGGCATCACCTGTGACAGCGACGACGTTTATCCACCCAAGCCCAGCCAATCTCCCCTCTACTTGCCGGTGGAAACGCGAGATCTGTACATCGGCTTTTTCAGCATTGGGGCTTATCAGGAGATGTTGGGCGGCGTGCGCGGCAGTAAACATTGCGTCTTGCCGGAAGCGAACGAGTTGATCGTGGACCGGGATGATGATGGTCGTTACCAGTTCCAGGTCCTTCCCGGCCAGAGCACCGGCGACGTCCTGCGCAATCTGGGCTACATTAAAACGTGAGGAGTGACACATGGAAAACATAAATAGAACCCGGCTCATCTTTATCGCTATCGTCGGTATTGCCCTGGTGATTGCCTGCGGTGCAGTCGCCTACGGGGCCATCAATAAATTGCTTACCGAGGCCAGCGCCACCGCGACGCCCGTCGCCGGGGGAGCGACGCCTGCTTACGCCACGCCCGTCGTGCACCTGGAATCGCCAGACCCCATTTTCGCCCCTGACTATGATCCCGACGATGGCCTGCCCACCTACGTCTGCGGCGCCGACGCCTTTGGCAGTTACTTTACTTTGCAACAGATGCAAATGTCGGGTACAGACGTCGCGCACGGCTTTCACCTGGGGCTGGTGCCCTTTTTCCTGGACTACGACCCGGCCTACGACGTCTCCGAGGAGCAGCGCACCGCCTTGCTCAACAGCGGGCAATGGGATTGCTTGCTGACCACGCTGGACTCGGTAGCCCTGAGCAGCCTCGGCCTCATCACGGCCATCATTGACGAGAGTGCCGGCGCCGACCAACTGTGGGCGCGCGACGTCGCCACGATCAACGACTTGAAAGGCAAGCGCATCGCCTTTTCACGGGGCAGCGTGGGCGAGTACTTTGTCTACTACACCCTCTCCAT
>QMOE01000518.1 GCA_003648125.1 Chloroflexota bacterium | reverse complement strand
TGCTCTCGAGACGGTGGACTTTGAGCACCAGTCGGCCATAGACAAAGTGATGGCTGGCGAAAACGACTTTGGCATCACTTCTTCAGAATCGCTTCTGCTCGCACGCAGTGAGGGCAAGCCCGTGCGCGCGCTGGCGGTCACTTTTCGCATCAGCGCCGAGGTGTTCCTGATCGAGCCGAACTCGGGCATTCAATCACCGTATGACCTCGTGGGGAGAAAGATTGCCCTTTCGCCCGGCGGGCTGACCATCATCTACAGGGCTATGATGGAGCGACTGGGACTGGACAGGAGTCAAGTCGAGGAGATTGCCGTCACTACCTGGGATTTGTGGGAGTGTTGGGAGATCGCGCCGGTCTGTCCCAACTATGCCACTAATGGGCCGGTGCTTTTGGACCTGGCCGGGGAGGATTATGGGCTCATCTGGCCCGGCGACTATGGCGTCTCCTGGTATGGCGACGTGCTGTTCACCACCGACCAGATGATCGCCGAACAGCCTAACGTGGTCGAGGGATTCGTGCGGGCCACACTGCGCGGTTGGCAGAAAGCCGTCGAAGACCCGGAACTGGCGGTCGCAGCGACGCTGGTTTACGACGACCAGCTGGATGAGGAGTTTCAGCGCCGGGCCATGCTCGCCAGTATACCTTTAATTGACACCGGCGACGCGCCCATCGGTTGGATGGACAAAGCGGTCTGGCGGAGTACTCGGGACATTCTGCTGGAGCAGGGGTTCATCTCGTCGCCGGTGGATTTGGATGCCCTGTACACCAACGAGTTCAATGAACAATGAAGCAATGAGCAGAGTTTTTTGCGCGAGATATGCTCTTGTGAGCCGGAGGCAGTTATGCCCGAAGGAAAAGTAGCCGCTTCAGCCCAACGCCCTCCGCGGGAAGCGGAGCAGAGCGGAAAAACTGCGACCGAGATATCTGACGTGCAACATCGTGCGACGAGATTCAACCAGGTGGTACTGACTCTGTCCGTTGGTGCTGTCGTGGCCTCGAGCCTCTACGTGCTGGCCTACATGCTGCAACCTGAAGTCTGGCAGTTGCTGGCCGAGGCGGGGATCACCGTGTTGGCCCTTATTTCTGCGGCTGTGGCCTATGGCCTGGCCCGACGGGGGAAACTCGACGCAGCAGGGTACTGGATAATTTTCGGCGTGATGATTGCCTACGGCGGTGGCGAGTTGCTCGTGGCCAACGCGACTTTGTACTTTGCAGTGGGCGGTGTCTTGCTGATCATCCTCGTAGGCAGCATGATCTTGCCCCGAAAACGGCGCGTCTGGCTGCCCCTGGCCGGCTTGTTCGGAGTCTACGCCTGGCTGATCAACCGGTTCGAACCTCTGCCCCGTTACGACATTACACAATCAATTCTGCTGACTCTCGTTACAGCCGGCGTCACCTTTCTGGTCGCGCTGGCGATTCTCTGGCAGATCGCTCGCGCTTTCCGCATCGGCACCATCCGCACCCGCCTGCTCGTCGCCTTCGTGACGCTGACACTGTTGGTGGCGACGACCACCGGCATCGTTTCGGCCGTGATGGGCTACCGGAGTGGGCATGAGCAGGTGATCGCCCAACTCGAATCGGTGGCGGCGCTCAAAGAGGCCGAGATCGAAACGTGGGTAGACATGCTGCAAACCGAACTGGGCACCATGCTGACCGGAGAGAATGCGGAACAATACACACGTATACTGTTGCAGGAAGAATCACCGGACCCCGCGGATCACCAGGAGGCCCACGACAAGTTACAGGGGCGCTTCCGAAAATCGCTCAACTGGCTGGAAGAGACGTTCATGATGGATCTCAAAGGGCACGTGGTCCTGTCCAGCGACGCCACGCAGGAAGGTAAAATCCACGCCGGGGAGGCATATTTCCAACGCGGGTTGGAGGACTTTTACGTACATCCGCCCTCCTACTCTCCATCGCTGGGGCGGATGTCGGTGATCGTCGCACAGCCGGTGTTCGACCAGCGAGGCACAGTGATAGGCGTCCTGGCCGGGCGTGCCGGTATGGATACCCTGAGCAAGATCATGCTCGAGCGGGCCGGGTTGGGCCAGACGGGCGAGACCTACCTGATCGGCACCAACCACGCCATGCTGACCGAGTCGCGCTCCGGCGAGGAGGGGATTTACGTGCGCACCGAGGGGGCCAACGCGGCGATAGGAAATCACGCCCACGGCGCTGGGGTGTACGACGGCTACTGGGGTGAGCCTGTAGTAGGGGTCTACCACTGGCTGCCGGAACTCGAGGTGGCACTCCTGGCCGAGCAGGGCCAGGCAGAGGCATTCAGTTCACTATACATGATGCTGACCGTCAACGCGGGCGTGGTACTGGTCGCCGTGATGCTCGCCGTGGGTGCCTCGTTGTTCGTCACCCGCAGCATTGCCAACCCGCTGGCCGATCTGGCCGAAACGGCCACGCAGATCGCGGCCGGCGACCTGGAGCGCGTGGCTCGGGTAGAGCGCGAGGACGAGATTGGGGCCGTGGCGCAGGCATTTAATCGAATGACCGCCCGGTTGCGTGACCTGGTCGGCAGCCTGGAGCAGCGCGTGGCCGAGCGCACCCGCGACCTGGAGCGCCGTTCGGCCTACCTGGAGGCCTCGGCCCAGGTGGGCCACGCGGCCGCCTCGATTCTGGAGACCGATCAGTTGATGCGGCAGGTCGTTGACCTGATCCGCGAACAATTTGGTCTGTACTATGTGGGCTTGTTCCTGGTGGAGGGAGAGTGGGCCGTGTTGCGGGCCGGCACCGGCGAGGCTGGGCGGATCATGTTGGCCCGCGGTCACCGGCTACGAGTCGGCGCGGGCATGATTGGCTGGAGCATTGCCAACGCACAGGCGCGTGTCGCGCTAGAGGCCGGGGAAGACGCCGTGCGCCGGGTCGCGGCCGAGTTGCCAGAGACCCGTTCCGAGGCCGCGTTGCCCCTGCGCTCGCGTGGCCGGGTTATCGGGGCCCTCACCGTGCAGCACGTCCAGCCCGGTGCTTTCGACCGGGATACCATCGTCGTGTTGCAGACCATGG
>QMOE01000517.1 GCA_003648125.1 Chloroflexota bacterium | reverse complement strand
GCTTAAGGTAAATTTCCTTGAATATCCAGCCGCCCATCGGCCCGCGCGGCCCAAAGGCATCTCAAATCCAACCCGAATCTTTGTAGAACTTGATCATATCCTGCAGCGACTTTGGAGCGTAGTCAGTCGCGTGTCCCGCCGAACCAAAGTCAACCATCTTACTCCTCACCCACTTCTTGATCGCATCGCGTCCGGCGGCGAGGTACTTACGCTGGTCGAACACCTCCGGGTGCTCGGTGAGGTAGCGCCGGATGGCACCGGTGAACGCCAGCCTACCGTCGGTGTCTATGTTGATCTTGCAAACCCCCAGTTTGGCGGCAGGCAAGTACTGGTTGGGGTCAACTCCTTTAGCTCCCTTGAGCGCCCCCCCCGCAGCGTTGATGCGCGCGACTTCTTCCTGTGGGACGGAAGAGGAGCCGTGCAACACCAGCGGAAAACCCGGCACCAGGTTCTGGATAGCCTCCACGATCTCAAAGTGCAGCGCCTGGCTTCCCGCGAACTTGAACGCGCCGTGACTGGTCCCGACCGCACAAGCCAGGCTGTCACAGCCGGTGCGCTTGATGAACTCTACGGCCTGTTCAGGATCGGTCAGGTGAACCCGATCCTCACTGACGCTGACGTCTTCCTCGACGCCGCCCAGTTGCCCCAGTTCGGCCTCGACGCTGATGTCCTCGGCATGCGCACGCTCGACCACGCGCTTTGTAATGGCGACGTTCTCCTCGAAAGGAAAGGCACTGGCGTCAATCATCACCGAGGAGTAGAACCCGGACGCGATGCAATCGTAGCAGGTCTCCTCGTCGCCGTGATCGAGGTGCGTTGCAAAAACGGCCTGCGGAAAGATCTCGTCAGCCGCACGGATCATGTACTCGAGCATTTTCTTGTCCGTGTAAGCGCGTGCGCCCCTCGAGATCTGGACGATGAACGGCGCCTGGGAAGCGATGTTGCCGCGAAAGAGACCCATCGTCTGCTCGGCATTGTTGATGTTATAGGCGCCAATAGCGTACTTGCCGTAAGCCTGCTCAAACAGTTGTGTAGTTGTAACGATCATACTTTGCCTCCTGCAAAAATGTATCTGCTCAATAAAGTGGGGCAGTGTAGCCGAGATTTCCATACCTCGCGGGCATAACGCGCTATGGAAAGCGCGGCTACGTTAAGGTAGTGCGATTCTAGTGTGGCTCCCACCACATATAGATCAGCGCGTCGCCCCCGTGCTCATAGTACTCTACCTTTACCTCATAGGTGCCGGTCGCAGCCCAGTAATCACCGCAGTAGGCTATTCCGTTGTTCGCGTGCCACTCGTCCAGGACCAGATCTCCGCCTACCCAGATACGCGCACCGTCGTCGCTCATGGCACAGAAACGATAGGTGTCTGTCTTTAGATTCAATTTCGTCGTCCAGCGAGCGGAAAAGTGATCGCTCTGCACGCCAGCCATGGGGCTATCGGTACCCCATTCGAACCCGATCCAAGGATCATAGCGCGTGGCGACCGGTGAACCCGTCAGGTCTTGGTTGTTGTAGAACTGGCCGAGCCAGCCTTCGCCAGGTGGCGGCGTGGTGGGAGCAGCAGTAGGCGTAGGTGTCGGTGTCGGCGTTGGCCCCGCTAACTGTTTCCACCAAAAGTACACGCGGGCGACCTGGATACGGTCATAGTATTCCACGTGGATAGTGTGATCGCCGCCCGACAGGGCCCGATCCGCAGTGTAGAGGCGCAACCCTCCGTCCCGCCAGCCGTTGATGATGCGCTCGCCGTCCACATAGACCCGCACGCCGTCATCCACCTTGGCATAGAAACGATATGTGCCCTCGGCAAAGTCAAAGGTCCCGGTCCAGCGCACAGAGAAAGAGTTGGTGGGCATTCCGCCCGCCGGCGGGCCATAAGCCCAGTTAAAGTTGATACTCTCGTCCTGGCGCGTGGTATAGACCGGCGTGGCCAACGTGACATTGCCAAAGTATTCGCCGAGCCAGGGGCCAGGGTACGAGACAGACGGCGACGGAGGCGGTTTGGGTGCAGGTGCGGGCGGCGTAGTGCCGGGGATGACGAGGCGTTGTCCCACGTAGATGTGGTTGAGATTGGTGACGCCATTGGCCCGTGCAATAGTCCACGCATTCACCCCGTAGCGCGCCGCGATGTACAGCAGCGTCTCACCCCGCCGCACCACGTGGACAGTCTGACCCGACCACCCCGCCGGGATGACGAGCCGCTGCCCGGCATAGATATGATTAGGGTTGGCAATACCGTTGGTCCGGGCAATGCTCCACATATCCACCCCGTAGCGGCGCGCGATGCTGTACAGTGTCTCGCCACGACGGACAATGTGGACGACGCTGCCTTTATTTGGCGCCGCCGATGCAGGCGCGACGCCGACCAAAAGCACCAGTGTCACGATCACCAGTACGATGGAGAGCCACTTGTTTCGCATTTCACACCTCCTCCTTGTTTTAGGGTAGCAGCCGATAACATCATGATACACGATACGCATGCCACTGTCAAGCCCCATTTCGAGGCCGTGGTGTGGGGGCGCGGTTATCGCGCCCCTACCAGGGCAACTCACCCAAGGCCCGCTCGACGGGTGGGACGAGTTCACCCGTCGTGTCAAGGTCCAGGGCGCGGATGAACGCCTCCCGCGCTTTCTGGTGCGCACCCTGAGCGGCCCATAGCCGACCCAGGTGGTAATGGGCCGCAGCCAGCGCCGGGTCGAGAGAGATGGCCCGCCAGAGGCTCGATTCCGCAGTGTCGTAATCCCCGACCTGAAAAGCCGCCCAGCCCCGCAGATCGTGAGCGCGAGCGTCGTCGGGCGAGAGGCGCACCAACTCGGCCGTGGTCTCGATGCCCTGCCCCTCGGCGGTGATGTTGTGATCGAGATAAAAGCGGGCCAGAACCTCCCACAGGGCCGCATCGTAAGGTTGCAGGGATACGGCCTCCCGTAGCCAGATCTCTGCCGCCACGTAGCGCCCCTCGGCTGCCCAGGTCTGGCCGATCTCGATACACGTGGCCGGATTGGTGGGGTCCAAATCGTAGGCCGTCTCGTACTC
>QMOE01000516.1 GCA_003648125.1 Chloroflexota bacterium | reverse complement strand
CAGGGCAACCGCAGGACGCAGGGCAACCGCAGGACGCAGGGCAACCGCAGGACGCAGGGCAACCGCAGGACGCAGGGCAACCGCAGGGGTTGCCCCTACTGCCGTGCGACTGCACGCTCCTGGTCGGCATGTACGACCCGCGCACGGGCGACCGCCTGCCGGCCTACGACGGCCTGGGCGCCCGCTTCGAAAACGACGCTATCATCGCCGGCGGAGTGACTCTTCAATGACCAAACATTGTCTATTATTAATTGTCTCATTGTTCATTGTCCTGGGCATTGTCTACAGCCTGGCCACCCCCATCCTGGAGGCCTCCGACGAGTTCAAGCACTATCCCTACATCCAGTACGTCCAGACCCACCACGCCCTGCCCGTGCTCGACCCGGACGTATGCACGTGGCCGCCGCCGGACGACTGCCCGTGGCTGCAAGATGGCGGCCAACCGCCCGCCTACTACGTGCTGATGGCGGCCCTCACCTCCTGGATAGACACCTCCGATCTCGACGACGTGCGCTGGATGAACCCCCACGCCTTTATCGGCGACCCCTCCCAGGTCTGCAACAAGAACCTGATCATTCACATCCCGGAGCAGGAACAGTTCCCCTGGCGCGGCTCCGTCCTGGCGATCCACCTGATCCGCTTTCTCACGCTGGGGTTGGGCGCGGGCACAATCGTGCTGACCTACCTCCTGGCCCGCGACCTGTTCCCCGATGAGGGCGACCAGGGCAACCGCGAGGGTTGCCCCTACGTGGCGCTGGGTGCGGCTGCCCTCACCGCTTTCAACCCAATGTTCATCTTTGTCAACGCCTCCGTCAACAACGACGCGCTGGCGGCTTTTGTCGGCTGCCTCGATCTGCTGCTTTCCGTGCGCCTGGTGCGCGACGGCATGCGCGGCCCGCTGCCCCTCTGGCGCTACGGCCTGGTGGGGTTGGTCACCGGCCTCTTTATCCTGACAAAGTTGAGCGGCCTGGGGGCGCTGATCCTTCTGGCCTGCCTCCTGGCCTGGCTCAGTTACCGCCGCCGCAGCCTGCGCCCACTCCTCGTGGGCCTGCCCATCATCGTAGGCATCGCCGCGCTTTTGTCGGGCTGGTGGTTCGTGCGCAACTGGCAACTGTACGGCGACCCGACCGCGCTGAATATCTTTGTCGCCATCCAGGGCGTGCGCGGCGGCATCCCCACGCTCCGCGACTGGCTGGGCGAGTTCGTCACCTTCCGCTGGACCTACTGGCGGCTATTCGGCGCAGTGAACTTGATGGCCCCCCGTTGGGTCTACACTTTCTTTGACCTCCTATCGCTGACTGGGCTGATCGGACTCGTCACCTGGATCGTGCGACGCCGAAAAATTCGCCATTCATTATGGTGGATCCCAGCCCTTTGGGCTGCCATCCTCTTCGTCTCCGTCCTGCGCTGGACCTGGATTTACTTTTCGTTCCAGGGCCGCCTGATCTTTCCCGACATCGCCGGCGTCAGCACGCTGCTGATGTTGGGCTTGCAGCAGTGGGTCACGCGCCGCTACCGGCCCGCGCTGACGGTAGGGCTGTCAGTGTTCCTATTCGCCATTACTTGCCTGATACCCTTCGTTTCCATCATCCCCGCCTACGCGCGCCCCGAACCGCTCATGCTGGCCGACGTGCCCGCCGGGGCGCGCGTCGAGCCGGTGGACGTGGGCGGCGTGGCCCGCGTCGTGGGCTGGGAACTCGCGCCGCAGGCGGTGCAGACGGGCCAGGATGTCGAGGTTGTGGTGTACTGGGAAGCGGTAGCCCCCGATGGGAAAGACTACGTCAGTTTCGCCAACTTGCTGGGGCGCGGCCACCAACCGGTGGGGCAGATCAACCGCTACCCCGCCTGCGGGATGGCGCCCACCAGCCTGTGGCAGGCCGGCCAGGTCTGGCGCGACTCCTACCGGGTGCCGGTCGCGGAGGACGCGCTGGCTCCCAGCCGCCTGCGCGTCGAGGTGGGGTTGTACGACGCCGAGGAGGGACGGACGCTGGGCGCGGTGCGCGTGGGTGAGGCCAAACTAGCCCCACCGGCGGCCGCGCCGCCGGTGGCCCACCCACTGGTGGTGGACTTGATCGGCGGGGTCACGCTGCGGGGCTATGACCTCTCGCTGGCGGGCGGGGAAACCCCGGTGGGCGGGGAAACCCCACCCCTACAGCGGGTGGCGCCGGGAGAGGTGGTCACGCTGACGCTCTATTGGGAGGCGCGAGAGGCGCCCTTGGCCGACTATCAGGTCTTTGTCCACCTGGTGGGGGATGTGCCGGAGCCGGTGGCGCAGGGGGACGGCCCACCACTGCTGGGCGACTACCCGACGACGATGTGGGCCCCCAGCGAAATAGTCGCCGACCCACACCTGGTGGCGTTTCCGGCCGACCTCCCGCCGGGGCAGTACCGGCTGCTGGTGGGGATGTACGATTTGGAGACGCTGGCGCGGCTGGCGCGGCTGGATGGTGCGGGCGACAGTGTCGAAATCCCCGTTGCCGTGGAGGTGCAATAATTCGTGCCCCCAAAAATTTGTCTCCTTCACAGAATATGCTAGAATACTCACACGCACATTCTCGCGCTGAGAGGAGG
Organism: Chloroflexota bacterium; assembly: GCA_003648125.1. Next base: position 466 of record QMOE01000516.1, on the reverse strand, counting down.
CGTATGAAGGAAATTCCAACCGTCCTGCTAGAAAAAATCATCACAAGGTGTTGGTGAAAGCAAAGTTGCTCTATGCGGCCTGAAGACGAATTGGTACAGGATTGGCTGTTCAAGGCGCGAAATGATCTCGCTTCGGCTGAGCGTCTGCTCGTCGGTGATGAACCGATCCTTGATACCGGTTGTTTCCACTGCCAGCAGACGGTCGAAAAACTCCTCAAAGCCTTCCTCACTTACCACGCCGTCGAATTTGAAAAAGCCCGTTCGTTAGTCTATCTGGTTGACCTGTGTGTGCCGATAGACGAAGCCTTCCGGACGCTCTATCCTGCCGCTCAGAACCTCACCGTATACACACAGTGGGCGTTCGTATCATCTCAATATTCTGGGGCACTTTTAATGTAGCCGCGCTTTCCATAGCGCGTTATGCCCGCGAGGTATGGAAACCTCGGCTACATTGCCCCACTTTATT
>QMOE01000515.1 GCA_003648125.1 Chloroflexota bacterium | reverse complement strand
CGCAATGTCATCAAGTTAAGAAAGGAGAACCAGACCTGCCAGGTTTTATGAGGCACTTTCGAACGGAAATACACTGTTAATTGTGTCGAATCTGGCTCACAAAAGCTCTGGCGGAAACCTGGCAGGTCTTTACAATCCTTGATGACATTGATTATGTGCGTACTTGTGGGACCAAGATGCCGATGAGTGGGGAAAAAGAACACACATCCACATCTGTGGGAACAATAGACCATCCATCCGGGCGAGCGCCGAGTGGCATCCCTGGTGCTTTGGATGGCGCCCTGCCGGTGCTGTCCAACGCCAACTCGGTCCTGCTAAAAACAGGTGGTGAAGCAGAACTCCCTTCTCTCGATGAATTGGCAGGGATCAAAGAACTAGATACCACGGACGAGATTCCAATCGGGATCACGGATGATCCGGTGCGCATGTACCTGCGCGAGATCGGGCGGGTGCCGCTCTTGAAACCACATCAGGAGGTATGGCTCTCTACCCAGCGAGAGGCAGTCGCCTATCTACAAGACCTACAGGCCCGCTTGAGCCAGCAACGCGGTGGGCCACCAACGGGGCAGGAGACCCTGTCTGCTCTGCTGAATTTGCTCAACAAGGCATGGTCGGTTGTGTTCAAAGGTTGTAGGCGACTGAACCTACCTGTGCCTGACCTGGCCGCGCTGGCGGGCGAAGCCAGAGCACTCCGTCGCGCGCTGATGCCCACAATCCCCTCGTCTCTTTACGGCTCCCTGGAACAGGTAGGCTGGTCAGAAGCACCGGAATCAGAGAACGAGATCAGGAAAACACTCGCCAGCCATCTCTTTGACACCCTGATCCTGCTCTACCTGCTGCCTGATTCTACGTTGGACCTGATCCGCGCAGAGTGGCACAAGCGACAGAAATTTCCCGCGTTGCGCAAGATCAAGCGCGTGATGCCGGACGAGCAGGAAATCGCGGCGACGTGGGCTGGCCTGGAAGACCGCGCGGCGGAGGCCCAGCAACTCTTGACCCAGGCTAACCTGCGACTGGTGGTCAACGTCGCCAAGCACTACCTGGGACGTGGTATCTCATTTCTCGACTTGATCCAAGAGGGAAACATCGGGTTGCTCCGGGCGATCCAGAAATTCGACCATACCAGGGGATTCAAGTTTTCGACCTACGCCACTTGGTGGATCCGGCAAGCGATCAGCCGGGCCACCGCAGACCAGGGTCGCACCATCCGCATCCCTGTACACATGGTGGAGACGATCAACCAGTTATCCCGCCTCCAGCGACAGATGATGCAAGAACTGGGACGCGAGCCGACGATGGAGGAACTGGCGTTGGAATCGAACCTGCTGGACTCGGAGGAGATCGAGGCTATCCTATCCGCACAGGCCGCGGGGGAATCACTGTCGCCCGAGTTGGAGCACCGGTTGCACCGCACCGCGGTCAAAGTGCGGCGCGTCATGCGCATCTCACAGGAACCAATGTCACTAGAAATGCCGGTGGTATCGGATGATAGTGGCATGCTGGGTGACTTTATCGAGGACGAGACTGTTCTGGGCCCGGCTGACGCAACCTCCAATCAACTACTCAAGGAACAATTGTGTTCCATCCTCGATTCGCTCAGCGACCGGGAGCGCGAGGTGCTGGAAATGCGCTTTGGGCTGAAGGATGGGGAAGACCATACTCTGGAAGAAGTCGGGCAAAAGTTTGGTGTGACACGCGAGCGCGTGCGGCAGATCGAATCCAAGGCGCTGCGCAAGTTGCGCCACCCCGGCCGCAGCCGCAAATTACGCGACTTTCTCGAATAGTGGGAAAGAAGCCAGGTTTTTGGCTCACTCTCCTGTCAGAATCTCCACGCGGCCCGTGAGACCCGGGAGAAGCCGTAGGTCGGTGGGGGCCAGACGCACGTGGACGGTAAAGCGCGCGTCCGTCGCTACTGCTTCCTCAACCTGGGGCACGATTGCCTCAATCGTTCCTTCCAGCGGAGTCTCGGCGAATGTGCGCAGCGTGACGACCGCCGGCTGGCCGGGATAGACGTCGGCGATGTGCTGCTCGCTCAGATTCTGCGTGACAAAATGCAGCCCCTCCTCTACGTTGAGCAGTGTGACGACCGGCGTGCTCGTGCCGGCGGTTGCCCCCGGCGCCACATCCACCGAGAGTACGATGGCCGCCCACGGTGCGGTGAGACGGGCATGCTTTAACGCCTCCTGCGCCTCGGACAATTGGCTCTCCGCGTCCTCGACCGCCCGCTCGTAGGTTGGTGCAATTCCTTCCTTCAGCGCGGCCAACGATTGTTCAGATTGGGCCACGTCTGCTTCGCGGGCCTCCAGTTCCAGATAGTCAGCGCCACGGGCATCCTCAGCATCGGTCAGCCGCATCTCGGCCAACTCCCGGTCTCGGATGGCGCGTTGCCAGGCGTCATAAGCCTCGTCGCTGCCAAAGAACCACTCAAGCATATCCTCATAGTGTGATTTGGCGTCGGCCTCCGCCTGCCGTGCCCGTTCTAGGCTGGTGCGGGCCTCTTCCACGCTGGTGCCCGAGTAGTGCAGACGGGTCGTCGTGAGAGCGCGCTCTGCATCCGTGAGGGCCTTCTCGGCATCGGCCACGTCCCGCTCCCACTGTTCGAGTGCCTGTTCGCGGTCGGCGATGGCGCGGTCGAGAGCGAGTTGCGCGTCGTCCACGGCCTGCTGCAAGTCGGCGTCGTCGAGCAGCGCTAGCAGGTCTCCGGCCTGGACCGTGTCGCCAGCCTTGACGGTGATCGTCAGCACCTGCCCACTCACCCCGCCGCTGAAGGCCAGTGGAAGGCTGGGGTAGTGAGAGGCTAGCCGGCCATCAGCGACGACGGTCTTGCCGGCCTGTGGCGGTGGCAACGTTGGCTGCGGAGTGGTACTTGCATCCACCGGCGTCGCGTTCACCGGCGTCGCGCTTTCCCGCGTGCCGCACCCGGCCAGCGCAACCGCCACGATCAACAGTAGCACCCAGGTACATTGAAATATTCTCATCGTCTGTTCTCCATACGTTATTCCCTCTTAACCTTAACCTCAATCATGGCACGTCCACTTT
>QMOE01000514.1 GCA_003648125.1 Chloroflexota bacterium | reverse complement strand
CTCGCCCAGCCGATCCTCCACCGCCCGGCTGCACATCTGCCGGGTGACGAACGGCTGCCCGCCGCCGGCCTGGATAAGCGATTGCAGGGCCTCCTCCTCATAGCGCACGCCCATCTGTGACCCCAAACTCTCGACCATCTCCCGCGCATCATCGAGCGCCATGGGCGGCATCCACACCTCGCGCAGGGCGCGGTAAAGCTCGTTATCGTGATCCTGCCAGCGTTCGATGCGGTTGAGGGCCGGGTCTACGCCGACGACCAGAAAATCCAGCAGCCGCGCCTGCTGGTTGGCCGCCCGCAACTGGCCGAAAAAGGCGATAAATCCCTCATAGCCGGGCGTCTCGCCGGAGGGGAGCAGCCGGTCAACCTCGTCCACGATCAGGAGCAGGCGTTCCTTCTCGCCGGGCTGGCCGAGAGCGGCGTGGAGGGCGTCCAGATCGTGCAGGAAAGATTCGGCGTCGGCGGGTGAGAAACCAGTTTGGGTGAAACCAGGTTTTTTCTGGAAAACCTGGTTTCTTTCCCGCAAAAGTTGAAACTCGGGCAAAACCAGATCAGGCCGAGTGCGCCCCAGATGGTTTACAAAAGCGGCGACGATGGCCGGGTAGAGAGGCCCCACGCCCTGCTGGCGCGCGGTACCCTGGGTATCCACAAACGCAATGGGCCGCCGCCCGGCCAGCCGTCCCTGCAGCCGCTGGATGAGCGAGGTCTTGCCCACCTTACGCAGGCCAAATTATGGCCGGACCAGCAGAAAATGATGCCAATACTGCCATCGACTCATCTCGCTACTTCTCTCTTCCACATCCTCCGCAGCGCCACCCGCAACTTGCACACTTTCCTACTCCTCCAAGTCTCGATCTAACCTCGTCAAATCTACCAACGTCGCGCCCACCGTCTTGGCCTCGGCGCGAGCGGCCTCGGTGAACCCGGCGCGGGCGAAAAAAGTATAGTGAATGTCCCAATCCTCGCCCGGCACAACCAGCGGCGCTTTCTCGATCAGCTCCCGGATCACAGAACGTCTCACGGTGTCCATGCCCCACTTGCACTCGCCTAGCAGGATCGCCTTCTCCCGCCAGTTGAGCGCTACGACATCCACCTGCGCGTCCGTGGCCCAGTGCCCCCCCACCTGTTGAGGATGGAAGGGAAGCCGGCCCGCGCTGGCCTGCGCCAGCGTCCAGGCCCGACAAAGATCCTCGAACGCATATTGCCCGATGAAAGCCCGCATCTGCGCATTGACAATCTCCCACATCTCGTCCAGCAGTCCCAACTCTAGCAGGTCCAGGTTGGGCTGTACGAAGCGAAAGTAGAAACGCAAATAGTTGTCCTTGAGGTAGTAGCGCCCCAACGTAGTGCGCTTGTCGCGGGGTACAGTGGCCGGCACGCGGCGCTCCACCAGGTGCAGTTCCTGCAACCGCTTGAGGTAACGCCCGCCAGCATTGGAACGCTGCAAGCCGGTGGCCCTGGCGATACTTTCGATGGTGTGATTCCCTCCCCCGATGGCGTGCAGAATGGCGATATAGTTGCGCGGCTCGCGCACCTCGTCACTGATGAGCGCGAAGGGTTCCAGGCAGAACATCCCGGTGCGGTCAAAGATTTCAACTTGCACGTTGGCCTTGATCGTCTGGTGGTCGTCGAAGCGCTCTAAATAGGCTGGGATGCCGCCTAGAATGGCATAGACAGCCACCCGCTCGGCGGCCGTGTAGCGGGGGAAGAACTCGACCAGCGCGCCAAAGGGCAGAGGGTCTACAGGCAATTGGGCCGTAAAGCGCCCGTACAACGGCGATTGATAGCGCCGCAGCCGTTCCATCATCCCAACGTGGGAACCAGCCACCACCAGGAAGATGTTGCTATCCTTGAAAAGATGGTCCCAAGCGTTTTGTAACTCTGAAGGCAGCGGTGGGGAGGATTCCACGGCATAAGCAAACTCATCCAGGATAAGAATGATGCGACGGTCTCCCACCATCTTGGCGATCTGCTGGAACAGCGCCTGCCAGGAGGGAAAAATGGGCAGCTCGGCGCCGGGGTTCTCCAGTCGCCACAATGCCTCGGTCAGCCCTTGCCGCAACACGGTGGGCGTATTCCGGCTGGCGACCCAATAGATGAAAGGACACCCACTGTCGGCGGCCCAGTGGGTGAGTAGCGTCGTCTTGCCCACTCGACGGCGACCATAGACCAACAGGAACTGGGCGCCATCGCGGGCCAACAACCGGTTGAGGTCAGCCAAGTCTTGCTGACGGTCAACGAATCTGAACATCGCATCCTCCCGTCGTTTCACGAACGCGAACAAAGCGTTATCAGTTGTGTATAATACGTTTATGATAACGCTTTCTAATAGAAATGTCAATCACGAAATGCGCGAAAGGACGCGAAAAGTGCGAATTACTCGACACGTTCACTCCCCCCTCACATCCTCCACCGCCAACCCCACTACCCGCCTCCCGATCTCCCGCAGCGCCATCTGGACCGAGTGATCGTTCACCTCGCCCTTCAGCTCCAACTGCAAATCCAGCGTGATGCTCGATTCCGCGCTCAGCTTGCTCAGGTTCATCGCCGTCTTCATCACATTCGCCATCTCCATCGCGCTGACCGTGCCCCGCAACCGAATCAAGCGTGTATCGGGCGGGAGCATCTCCGGCTGGCCGACGTAGCCATCCATCGCCACCGGCCGCGCGCCGGGCTGCACCAGGGCCATCTCGGATACAGCGTAGCCAAACCGTCCCTCGGCCACACAGCGCCCCACAGCGTCGAGCAGACCCTGGGACGTGACGCGCTCCGCGCCGTAGACGTCCACCGCCCGCTGGTAGAGGGCTTGCACCGCCAACCGGCCATCCTTGGGGGTCAGCCGCGCCACCTCGTCGGCGGTGACCGGCAGGGGAACCTCCTCACCGATCAACCAGCCGCTAAAGCGCACCTGGTCCGGCGTCAGTTCGGCGGCAGCGCCGCGCAGCACGGGGCCGTCGGGTGTCTCGGCGTAGCCGAACAGCCCGGCCCGCGCGCCCTCGCAGATCGCGGCAAAGAAGGCGGGCTGATCCACCCGCCCCTGG
>QMOE01000513.1 GCA_003648125.1 Chloroflexota bacterium | reverse complement strand
TCAACGGTGACGTAAAATGCTTCAGCTTGCCGCCGCGCCGTAATGCATCCCAACTCGATGGCTCGATTGAGGTTATCTATGGCCGATTCGTAGTTGCGCCGGCTCCAGTAGGTAAAGGCCAGGTAGCCGAACGCTGGTGCGAATTCGGGGTCCGCTTCAGTTGCCTGTTTGAGATATGTCTCGGCTCGCTCGTATTCTCCGGTGTCGTAATACGCCCGCCCCAGCCTGTAGTAAGCCTCTACGTTGTTTGGATCAATCTCGATGGCGTGTTGAAAGCTGCTCTCCGCCGCGTCGAGATTGCCCAGTGCTTGATAGTCCCGTCCGGCGGCGATGTGTATGTAGGCCAGGTTGGGGTTGATCTCTAGCGCCCGCTCGTATTCCTCCACTGCTCCCCAATAGTTCCCTTGCTTTTCCAATACGTAGCCATAGTTGCGATGGGCATCCACACTGTGATCGTCCAATTGCAGGGCGGTCTGGGCGGTCTCTGTCGCTTCTGCCCAGCGGCCGGCGTCGGCGTAAGCCTCAGCCAGGTAGGCGTAGGCCTCGGCGTAGGTGGGGTCCAGGTCTATGGCCCGTTTGCAGGCGTCAATTGCATCCGGCACGTCATTGTTCCAGTCGTTAGCCATGCCGAGAATGGCCCACGTGCGCGCATTCTCCGGCGCTATCTCGACTGCCCGGTTAGCGCGCCGCACCGCCTCGACCGTCCGTCCCTCCAGCGCCAAGAGCCGCGCCAGGGGGATGTACGACAGCACGTCGTCGGGGTCGAGCGTGATGGCCTGCTCGTAAGCGACGATAGCCTCCGCCAGCTTGCCTTGCAGGTATAACTCTTCTGCTTCGTCAGCGTAAGAGAGCGCTGAGCGCGTGGGGGTGGGGGGTAGAGGGGTGGGGATGAAAGGGCTGACGACCTGCTCTTGTTTAATCAAGGCGTAGACGTAGATACTGGCGGCAATCAGCATCAACAGGAGCAGGATGCGGACAGGGGACGAGCGTCGCTTCTTGCGAGGTGATCCAATGTACATTTGCTAGCTGCCTTTCCAGGTGGAGATTTAGTGCAATGATAACATCTTCGCCCCACAAGCGCAAGTTGCCCCACCCATTGGTTGTGGTAGAATAGCTGGAACAAACTCTCAACCCAGGAGGTTCATCGTGCGCAATTTGATGGTCACCGGCGGGGCCGGTTTCATTGGTTCTAACTTTGCCCGCTATATGCTGGAAAAATATCCCGATTACCATATCGTCGTGTACGACAAGCTGACGTATGCCGGCAATCTGGATAATCTCAAAGATGTGACCGCGCGTTTCGCGGCCCGCTATGCGTTTGTGCAGGGCGACATCTGCGACGCGGCCGTGGTGCGGGAGACGATCCGCGTCCACGATGTGGATACCATCGTCAACTTTGCGGCCGAAACGCACGTGGATCGCTCCATTATGGACCCCGATGCTTTCATCCAGACCGACGTCTACGGCACGTATGTGCTGTTGGAGGCGGCCCGCGAGTTCGAGCTGGAGCGGTATCACCAAGTCTCGACGGACGAGGTGTACGGTCACGTGCCGGAAGGAGCCTCGCGGGAGACGGATTCCATCGCTCCGCGCAGCCCCTACGCTGCCAGCAAGGCCAGCGGCGATCTGATGGTCAACGCTTACTATATCACGTACAATCTGCCTGTCACCATCACGCGGGGCGCGAACAACATTGGCCCGTACCAGTATCCAGAGAAAGTCGTGCCCCTCTTTGTCACCAACGCGATTGATGGTTTGCCGCTGCCGCTCTACGGCGACGGGCGGCAAGTACGCGATTACCAATACGTGGGCGATCACTGCGAGGCGATTGATCTGGTGCTGCATGCGGGAGAGATTGGTGACATCTACAACATCGGCACCGGCAGCGAGATGCGTAACATTGACATGACCCATTTGGTGCTCGAACTGCTAGGCCAGCCGGAGAGTCTCATCCAGCCGGTGCGCGACCGGCCCGGTCACGACCGCCGCTATGCCCTCGACGTGACCAAGATACGCGGGCTGGGCTGGGAACCGGATCACACCTGCGAGGAGGCGGTCGAGGCGACGGTGCGTTGGTACGTCGAGAATGAATGGTGGTGGCGACCCATCAAGAGCGGCGCGCGTTACCAGGAGTATTACAAACAGCAGTACGCAGGCAGAGAGGTCAAAGAGTAGCCGCTTATGCCTGAAAAGTATCCCATCCTAGAGTTCGATCCCGCTCCAGAGGCGATCATTGAGCCGGCATCCGTGGTTGAACCTATGGACGTGCCGGAGCATTGTGTTGTCTGCTTCTTTCAGGAAATCATCGCCAGGCTGTGTCAGGATGGTAAAGCGCAGGTAATCACAGAACGCAAATGGGAAGATGGGGTACACCCGATCTATGAGATCAAAGTAGAAGGAAAGCGGTTGGCTCTCCTTCACCCCGGAGTGGGCGCTCCTATGGCTGCCGGGTTGCTGGAGGTAGCTATCGCTCTCGGTTGCAAGAAATTCATTGCTTGTGGCGGGGCCGGTGTCCTGGATCGAGACGTCGCTGTGGGGCACATCGTCGTCCCTGCTTCCGCCGTCCGCGACGAGGGCACCTCGTACCATTACCTGCCACCGAGTCGCGAGGTCGCGGCCAGTCCAGAGGGTGTGACCGCCATCGAAAAAACCCTGAAAAAGCGGGGATACGACTATATCCTCTCCAAGACCTGGACCACGGACGCGCCCTACCGCGAGACGCCGGCCAAAGTGCAACTTCGCCGCTCAGAAGGCTGTCTCACAGTCGAGATGGAAGCGGCGTCGTTTTTCGCCGTAGCGCGGTTCAGGGACGTGATATTTGCCCAAATGCTCTACGGCGGCGACGACGTCAGCGGCGACGAGTGGGATCACCGGAATTGGGACAAGCGGGTCTCGGCGCGTGAGAGGTTATTCTGGCTGGCGGTGGAGGCTTGTCTTGCTCTGTAGTACCTTATCAGTGTTCACTGCCGGACACTTTTTCAAAGAGGCCAAAATCAGTTACACAGAGAGCGCAGAGAAGGCACAGAGAGATACCTGTCTGCCG
>QMOE01000512.1 GCA_003648125.1 Chloroflexota bacterium | reverse complement strand
TTGTTTCCCATAGATGACCTGCGCCAGATCGCTAGAACACGGATCAGGAGGATTTGCGGATCAGATCGGATAATCCTGCCCATCCGCGTTCTTGAGGACACGGATTAGGAGCAAGATTTGGGAAAATAAAAAAATAGCCGTATCGTGTTTTATGAGCCGAGATCTCGCGAACATCTTGACAAAGGAGGAATATGCCAAAGGCAAAAGGAATGGTTGTCATTGACGAGGATCGCTGCAAGGGGTGTGGTCTGTGCGTGACCGTCTGCCCCGCGCACATCCTCCAACTGGCAGAGGGGCGCTTTAACGTCAAGGGATACCAGCCTGTCGAGGTGACAGACCCCGAGAAGTGTACTGGCTGCGCCATGTGCGCCGCCATCTGCCCCGATGTGGTTTTCACCGTGTATCGGCGGAAGCGCAAGTCCAAGCGGGCGTCCGCCTCTGCGTAGGAGGTATGAAAAAGAATGGCCAAAGAACTACTCGAAGGGAACGCAGCCATCGCTGAGGCTGCCATACGGGCTGGGGTTGAAGCCTTTTTCGGCTACCCCATCACGCCCCAGACGGAGGTGCTAGAGCACTTTTCCAGGCGACTGCCCGAGGAGGGGCGTGTCTTTTTGCAGGCCGAGAGCGAAGTCGCGTCCATCAACATGGTCTACGGCGCGGCCTGCGCCGGCGCGCGGGTGATGACCTCCTCCTCCAGCCCCGGCGTCAGCCTGATGCAGGAGGGCATCTCTTACATCGCCTGCTCCGAGGTGCCGGCGGTCATCACCAACATTATGCGCGGTGGGCCGGGCCTGGGCAACGTCCAACCCGCGCAAGGGGACTATTTCCAGGCGGTCAAATCCGCCGGCCACGGCGACTATCACATGATCGCTCTGGCCCCGGCCAGCGTGCAGGAGGCGATTGACCTGGTGGTGCTGGCCTTTGACCTGGCGGACAAGTACCGCACACTCGTCATCATCGTCGCCGACGGCTCCATCGGCCAGATGATGGAACCGGCGGAACTGCCGCCCATGCGCCCGGTGCGCCCGCCTGAAGAACGGGCCTCCTGGGCGCTCACCGGCGCCAAAGGACGGGAACACAATATTATCACCTCGCTCTACCTGGGCGCCGAAAAGATGGAGGCGGTCAACCTGCGCTTGCAGGCCAAACTGAAAAAGATCGCCGCAAACGAGGTGCGCTGGAAAGAGTACAGCACCGACGACGCCGACCTGCTGTTGGTGGCCTTTGGCACCATGGGCCGTGTCTGCCAAACAGTGGTGCGGGAGGCGCGGGCAAAAGGAATAAAGGTGGGACTGTTGCGGCCCATCACCCTCTGGCCCTTTCCCAGCGCCCGCATCGCCGAGTTGGCCGGGCAGATGCAAGGCATCCTGACGGTCGAGATGAACGCCGGGCAGATGGTCGAGGATGTGCGTCTGGCCGTCGAGGGTGCCTGCCCGGTGCAGTTCTACGGGCGGATGGGAGGCATCGTCCCCCTGCCCGACGATATTCTGCCCGAACTGGAGAAACTGGCCGCCGGTGTCTCGGGCGGGAAGGAGGTCGAATAATGGCAAGCGTTGATATTCCTGCGGATATGGAACTGGTCTACGGATACCCAAAGAGCCTGACCGAGGCCCACACCCATTACTGTCCCGGATGCACCCACGGTATTATCCATCGCCTCGTCGCTGAGGTGCTGGATGAACTGGACGTGCGGGAGCAAACCATCGGCATTGCCCCTGTGGGGTGCTCTGTGCTGGCCTACTACTACTTTAACGTAGACATGGCCGAGGCGGCCCACGGCCGGGCTCCGGCGATGGCCACCGGTCTCAAGCGCGTCAGCCCGGACAAGGTGGTCTTTACCTACCAGGGAGATGGCGACCTGGCCTCTATCGGCATAGCAGAGATCACGTATGCAGCCAATCGGGGAGATCTGTTTACTACCATCTTTGTCAACAACGCCATCTACGGCATGACCGGCGGACAGATGGCCCCCACGACGCTGCCCGGCCAGGTGACCACCTCGTCGCCGACAGGACGGGATGTGGTGACGGCAGGTTACCCGATCAGGATGGCCGAGTTACTGGGGGGACTTCCGGGCGCAGCCTACGTCACCCGCCAGGCGGTGCTGGACGTGCCGGGCATTCGGCGCACCAAGAGGGCGATCAAACTGGCCTTCCAGACCCAACTGGCCGGCCTGGGCTTTTCCATGGTTGAGATCATTTCCACCTGCAACACCAACTGGCACATGAGCGTCACACAGGCGATGGAGTGGGCCAAGAAGGAAATGGTGGCCTACTTCCCGTTGGGCGATACCAAGATGACCGACCAGGTACGAGCGCTAAAGGGAGGGAAATAACGATGCAGCAAGAGATCATCATTTCTGGCTTTGGCGGACAAGGGGCACTCTTCGCCGGACAGTTGTTGGCCTACGCCGCGATGGACAATGGCTACCACGTGACCTGGATCCCTTCCTACGGCCCCGAGATGCGCGGCGGCAAGGCCCGCTGCACCGTCGTCGTGGCCGACGAGGAGATCGGCGCACCGCGGGTGCGGCGGCCCAGCGCGGCCATCGTGCTCAACATCCCCTCGATGGAAGCGTTCGAGCCGGCGGTCAAGCCCGGCGGTGTGCTGGTGGTCAACAGTTCTCTCGTGCCGCAAAAGAGCGAGCGGGACGACATCCGCGTCTTTTACATTCCCGCCACCGACATGGCAATTGAACTGGGGAACACTCGCCTGGCGAATGTTATCTGTCTGAGTGCACTGGTGCAGGCTACCGGCGTCGTATCGTTGGATGCGGTAAAGCAGGCGCTAGACGATCACCTTCCGGAGCGGCATCGCAAACTGATAGGGCTGAATATGGAGGCCATGGACAAAGGCGCGGCGTTGGCCGGCGATTAGTCTGGCAAAAGTCACGAGGATAGATAATGAGGGTGCTCCAATGGCCCTAACCAACGCACAAGAACTAGAGGTATCTGCTCAATAAAGTGGGGCAATGTAGCCGAGGTTTCCATACCTCGCGGGCATAACGCGCTATGGAAAGCGCGGCTACGTTAAAAGTGCCCCAGAATA
>QMOE01000511.1 GCA_003648125.1 Chloroflexota bacterium | reverse complement strand
GCGCTCCACCTGATGCTGGCCGGGTGGGGCATGTACCGCTGGGCCAGGGCCGTGGGACTGGACGAATTTCCCGCGCTCGTCGGCGCGTTGGCGTTGGAGGGGAGTGGCTTTTTGGTAGCGCGGGCGGCCCTGTTTCCCTGCATCGCCTTCACCTTCCCCTGGCTGGCCGTCTGGCTGTGGCGGGCCGAGGTGCTGGTACGCCGCCGCCGGCTGCGCGACGCGCTGTGGCTGGGCCTGGCGCTGGGCCTGGGCTTCCTGGCCGGGCACGCCCAGACCGCTTTCTATGGCACAGTGCTCCTGGCGGCCTACTTTGTCTTTCGCACGCTCCAGGAGACAAGAGTTAACGCATCACGTTTGACGCTGCTGTTCATTCTCTCACTCGCTCTCGGCGTGAGCCTGGCCGCCGTCCAACTCATCCCCACCGCAGAACTGATGCTCTCGTCACAACGAGCATCCGGCGTGGATTACGACGCAGCTATGACCTACTCGCTCTGGCCCTGGCGCTTGATCACCTTTGCCGCCCCCGATTTCTTTGGCAATCCAGGCGCGGGCAACTATCGTGGATACGCCGCCTACTGGGAGGACGCGGGATACGTGGGCTTGCTTCCCCTGCTGCTGGTGATGGAGGCGGTATTGAGTCACAAACGCAGGAACAAATCGCCTTGCACAGTCTGGTTCTGGGTCGTCAGCGCGAGCGCCGCGCTGCTGATGGCGCTGGGCAAGAACACGGCCGTTTTTCCGTTTCTCTTCCGCCACGTGCCAACATTTAATCTATTCCAGTCCCCTGCCCGTTGGCTGGCCGTGACCACCGTCGCGCTGGCGGCGCTGGCGGCGCTGGGCGCGCAAGCGTGGCCCAGGGGCCATCGTGGGCGGCGGCGCGGCGCGCTGGGGGTCACGGTGGGGGCCGCCATGCTCATCGCCGGGCTGACCGCGCCGCGCCTGGTCGCCAGTGTGCCTCCCACCTTTGGCGCGGCGACCGCCTGGCTTGGGGGGACGCTGGCTGTGGCGGGCGCGCTCGCGCTGCTGCGGCGCGATACAATCGGCTGGCGGGCGGCGGTGCTGACTTTTATCGCGCTGGACTTGCTGCTTTTTGGCTGGCCGCTGGTACCGACTGTAGATCGCTCGTTGTACACAGGCAGCACAGAGACCGCCGCTTTTTTACGCAGCGAGCCTGAACCGACGCGCGTCTACTGGCCTGTTGACCTGCTCAAACCGAACAGCGATTACGGAGCCGAGTACCGGGTCAAATTCAGCTATTTGAAATTCGATAGCTTTGGCCCGCGTGACGCGAATCACTGGCGGGAAATGCGCGAGGTTCTGTTGCCCAACGCGGGAATGTTGGACGGCGTCTCCTCGGCCAACAACTTTGAGCCGCTGCTGGTGGGGCGGTACGCCGATTTGTTGGAGGCCGCCGTCGAGAATCCAACTTTGCTGCGAGTGATGGGCGTGAGCCACGTCGTCAGCGACCGGGCGTGGCCGGGCGGGGAGCCTGTCCACACGAGCGGCCCGGTGACGTTCTACCGCCTGCCCGATTCCCTCGGTCGGGCCTGGATCGTGCCCGCTGCCCGCTATGTTCCCCCCGATGAGGTGCTGACCGCTCTCACCGACCCCGCTTTCGACCCCAGCGCAAAAGTGCTGTTGCAAGTCGAACCGCCCGCTCGCCATTCGCCATTCGCCATTCGCCATTCACTCACCTTGCAGGATGCTCCCAACCGGGTTACAATACGCGCCATCCTGGACGCGCCAGGCTATCTGGTGCTGACCGATACCTACTACCCCGGCTGGCGGGCGACGGTGGACGGCGAGCCGACCGACATTCTGCGGGCCAACTATGCTTTCCGGGCCGTCTGGCTGGAAGCAGGCGAGCACGTGGTGGAGATGACCTATCGTCCGGCGTCGGTGCTCGTGGGAGGGGCAGTTAGCCTGGCGGCGCTGTTTTTGCTCGGTGTGGGGCTGAGTCTTACCGGAGGTAAATTTGCAGTTAATCGTCATTGTACCGACCTATAACGAACGGGAGAACATCGAATCGCTGGTGACGCAACTACTCGCGCTGCCGACCGGCGCGCGTGTCATCGTCGTGGACGATAACTCGCCCGACGGCACAGGCGGGATCGCCGACCGGCTGGCGGCGGAGAACGACGGGCGGGTGGACGTCATCCACCGCGTCGGCAAACTGGGGCTGGGCACCGCCTACATCGCCGGCTTTAAGCGGGCGCTGGTCGAGAGGGCCGATCTCATCTGCACGATGGACGCCGATTTCTCCCACAATCCGCGTTACATTCCCGCGATGGTGGAAAAGATCGGCCAGGGCTATGATCTGGTCATCGGCTCGCGTTATGTGCCGGGCGGCGGAACCAGCGGTTGTACTTTTGGCCGCAAGCTGCTCAGTTGGGGAGCCAACGGCTTCGCCCGCGTGATGCTCGGTCTGCACGCCCACGACACGACGGCTGGCTTCCGCTGCTACCGCCGTGAGGTGTTGGAGAGCGTGGATATAGACGAGATCAAGGCCAGCGGGTACTCTTTTTTGATCGAGATGCTCTACCGGGTGCAGCGACGTGGCTGGAGGGTAGGGGGCGTCCCCATCATCTTTGAGAACCGCCGTTTGGGCACGTCGAAAATCTCGAAAAACGAGGTCATCAAAGCGATGATGACAGTGGTGCGGCTGGCGCAGGAGCGAGTGGTGGGGAAGTCAATCTGATGGAATATGTGCCTTGTAATTTCTGCGGGGCCGACGATACCATTGTGCGTTATCCCTGTACCATTCCGGTAAATTCTTCGCGTCAAGACTGGTCAGCTTTCGCCTGCACCAACGCCGGCTACGGACGACATCACACCATCGTTCAGTGCAACCGGTGCGGTCTGATCTATACCAACCCGCGTCTGGATCGTCACGACATCCTTGATACTTACGAAGCGGTCGAGGACACGCTCTACGTGGAGGAGCGTGAGGGGCGAGTGTTGACCTTCGAGCATCATCTGAAGCCGCTAGAACGGCTCGCCGGCCCGCCCGCCGGTCGCCCGCTGCTGGACGTGGGCTGTCACACCGGGGTCTTTGTCG
>QMOE01000510.1 GCA_003648125.1 Chloroflexota bacterium | reverse complement strand
CTCGCGGGTGCAACCTTTCCCCTTTAGCCGGCCGTATTCATCCAGAACGTAAACTGCCCCGTCGTCGGCGCCGGCGGCGATCTCCACTTGGCCATCGCCGTCCACGTCCGCCGCGCAGACGGCCCACGTCGCACTGCCCACCCGGTAGCGCCACAGCAGGCGGCCCCCCGCATCGAGGGCGCAGACGTGGCCGTCGCTCCCACCGACGATTACCTCGCGCCGCCCATCGCCGTCCAGGTCCACGACCTCCGCAGCGAGGAGCGGGCCGGTGGCCTGGTGGCTCCAGCGCAGCGTGCCCGCGCCGTCGAGAACGTAGAGGGTGCCGCCGGCAGAGGCGGCGACGACATCAATCGAGCCGTTGCCCGCCAGGTCGGTGACGCGGAGAGCGCGGATGTATCCTCCCGTGTCGTAGCTCCACCGTAATCGCCCGTCCGCGCCGACGGCGTGGAGTGCGCCCGTCTGCGTGCCGGCGAGGACTTCACCGTGTCCATCGTTGTCCAGGTCAGCGGCGGCCAGGCTGGCGGCCGCCGCTCCCACGGGGACCGTCCAGCGCAACTGCCCGTCCCCGCTCAAAAGGTACAGGTTGCCATCCCACGAGCTGGCCACGACTTCCCGCCGTCCGTCGCTGTCCAGGTCTGCGGTCAGCACACGGGTGACGCGCCCCCCGGTGCGATAGGCCCAACGCAGGCGGCCCTCAGCTTCGAGGACGTACACACGGTCGTCGTCCGCGCCGATGACGACCTCCGGCCGGCCGTCACCCTCCAGGTCAGCTACATGCAGGGCGTACACCCCGGCTTCGGCCTCGTACTGCCAGCGCAGCGTGCCGTCCAGGGTTAGGGCGTGGACCTTGCGGTCCTGTGCGGCGACGATGATCTCTGGAACGCCGTCGTTATCTATGTCACCCGCGCCCAGGTCCCAGACGATGTCCCAGGCGTTGTGCAGCCAGCGCACGGTCAACTCCAGGGGAACAACGGGCGCAGGCGTGATAGTTGGCAGCGAAAGCGCGGCCGTCGGTGGGGGTACGGTGGGGGTGGGCGACGGGGATGGCGTGGCCGTAGGTGTGATGGCAATGGTGGTGGGTGGAACGCTGGTAGAGATGGCTCGCCTGGCAGGCCCAGTCGGTACAGGAGAAGGGGGCAGCTTCCCCGGCTGGCAACTCGCGAACAGGCAGATCACCAGCAGAAGCAGGGCTACTCTTTTCACCCGCACTCGATCAATCCGACGACTCATCGCCCGGCCAATCCTCCTCCGTGCTCACGGCGATGCCCTCCCGCTGGAACAAGGCGGCCGTCAACTGTCCGCTGCAGGTGCCGTCGTAGATTAATCCCACGCCGCAGGAGGGGCTGTGGGCCTAGATCAGTTGTGGGCTGAGGTGGGGATCGTAGGCATAGTGCTCCTGAGGTGTCTCGTTTACCACCTCGTACTGCACCATGCCCAGCGGGGGGTTGTTCTTGCGCGTGGCGTCGTGCCGGTAATCCTCAACTTCGGTGGGTTTCCGCTTGCGTCTGGCCCTGGCCGACTCTGCCAGCGACAATTCGTCGCTCTGCCCGGCGAAGGTAAAGGCCACGCCCAGCACTAACCCGGCCAGACACAGCACCACGCCCACGATCATCAGGATGATACTGATCGTCATCGCCTTGCGGCTTCTATCGGCCGGGGACGGGGCGGGAGGAAGGAGTGGTGGCGTGGGGCAGCGGACTCCTCTGGCAGCACCATACTTCCGCAGTTGCCACAAAACACGTCTCCTGGGGCAACCTCGGTACCACATTCTGGACACTTCATGGCAATGACCTCCTTGCTTTCATAGTTCCCCCATTCTCGGCTATCATTCTCCCTCGCTTGCGGCCTGACTGAGGGCACTGGACTTGATCAGCAGAATCTGGGTGTTTTGGAAAAGTTGAGCGTTCTCCACAGCCACGCCCACCTGCGCCCCGATTTTCTCCAGGAGGGCTATGGACAATTCGTCGAAGTAATAGGGATCGTGGTGATAGACTTCCAGCGCGCCGACGGTACGGTCAGAGGAGAGCAGCGGGGCCACGGCACACGCGCGAAGCGGCCGATCCTGGCCCACCACACCCTTGAATTCGGGATCACTGTCAATGTCCACACGTAATACCGATTTCTGAGTGCGAGCGACCTGGCCCACTACACCTACCCCTACTTGCGTATGCTGCCGGTTGGCGGGCATCCCGGAGGCGAAACCTCGCTGGTGAGCCAGGGTCAAGTCCTGAGTACGATCGTCCAGGAGAAACACGGCCACCGCATCCACACCCGTATGCTCTATCAAGCGCTCAGTCGCGTTAGCCAACACCTGGCGCAGGTCAAGGGAGTAGCTGGCAGCAGCGGAGACGGCATTCAAAGTAGATAGCTCGTGAATGCGGCGCAGCAGACTTTCCTCACGAGCTTTCACCTGGAGCTTGGCTTTAACCGCAGCGGCTAGCTCCCCAGGCTGAAAGGGTTTGGTAATGTAGTCGTCCGCGCCGAATTCCACAGCAGCGATCTTGTCGGCGGTTTTCTCCAGGGCGGTGACCATGATCACCGGTATGTGGCACAGCTTGGGATCGTCCTTCACTCGCTGGCAGACCTTGAACCCATCCACGCCGGGCATCATGATGTCCAACAGGATCAAGTCCAAGCCGGGTACCTTCCAGCCGGTAGCCTGTTCCGCCGCCCGGTCTAGCAGGGTCATAGCCTCCTGGCCGGAACAGGCAGAAACAATTTCGTAGCCCCGCGCTTCCAGCATCATGCGAATGAGCTCAATTGTGCCCTCGTCGTCGTCAATGACCAGAATTGTGCCGCGTGGGGACTCTTGCAATGAATCGTTCATGTTAATCCCTCCAGGACGTGAAGCGTGATTCGTGAGGATCACGTTTCTCATACGCACTCGGTATAATTGTACCACGAAGTCGCCCACAAATCAATCCTCAATCGCTCCCAGGTATATTTCAGTTTGGGGGCGAACCCTTGCGAAGGTTGCGAACGGCCCTGAAAATGGAGCAATTACCGATAGACAATGGCACTCCGGGCTTGAAAGTTGCCGCTAAACCTTCGCAAGGGTT
>QMOE01000509.1 GCA_003648125.1 Chloroflexota bacterium | reverse complement strand
TTTATCCCTGTGAGATGATATTTTCGCCTGACTCTGCGACCTCAGCGATCTCTGCGGTAAGGAAAGCGGTCTGCCTGAACAGTTACACCTCGTCTACATTGCCCCACGTTATTGAGAAGGTACGGTAAACCCTTGCGGTTGCCCAAGCGCATCGAATGTATCCGCAAGTTGGCGGGCGGCTTTCCCCCAACTGAACCGGGCCGCTTGGGCAAACCCTTTGGCGATCATCTTGCGGCGCAGGTCGGCGTCTCCCAATACGAGGGCCATCGCTGCGGTCAGATCGCTGGTATCGAGTGGGTTCACCAGCAGCGCGGCGTCGCCCGCGACCTCTGGTAGCGATGAAACGTCCGAGCAGACGACGGGCACGCCACAGGCCATCGCCTCTAGCACCGGCAGTCCAAACCCCTCGTACAGCGATGGGAAGGCAAAGAGGCTGGCGTTGCGATACAGAGCCGGCAGGTCTCGGTCATCCACAAAGCCCAGCACGCGCACGCTATCGGGATGCTTTTCCGCCTCGGCTAGAATGTCCTCGTAGAGCCAGCCTTTTCCTCCCGCGATGAGGAGTTGTAAATCTGCGTGCAAGTGGGCAAAGGCTTGTATCAAGCGGATATAGTTTTTGCGCGGCTGGAGGGTGCCGACGCTAAGGATGTAGGGCCGGCAACGTCCTGAGCCTGTCGAAGGATCGCCGATGGAGTAACGGGCGCGGATGCGTTCAGCCTCGCCTGGTTCAGGCTGGGGGCAGAAGCAAGCGTCCACGCCGCTGTAGAGCACTTGCACCTTCTCCGGCTCTGTCCCCAGGTGGGCGATCAGGTCGGCGCGAGTGGCATCCGAATCGGCCAGCACCCAGTCGGCGCGGGCCACGGAGCGGGTCACCACCTGGGTCAGATATTGCACCAGCTTGGGCACAAAGTGTTCCGGGTAGTGCAGGAAGGAGAGGTCGTGGACGGTGAGCAGCGCGCGCGTACCGCGACGGGTGGGCGGGAGGACAAAGTCGGGAGAGTAGAAAATATCGAGCGGGCCGGTGATGGTCTCGACCGGAACGGGCAGTCGCAGCCGATGCCACAGGCGGGCCAGCCAATCGTCACTGAGAGGAAGGGTGCGAATGGTGAGTTGTGAATGGCGAGCGGCGCGCAGCCGGTCTATCTCGCGCTGCCAGTGGGCGCGAGGCAGGCCACCGACGGCAGCAAAGAGGACGTATTGGTGGGGCAAGATACCATCTTGCCCTACGAGCGCCAGCAGTGCCGCAATCAACTCGCGGGTGTAGCGGCCAATACCCGCTCGCTGGCGGGCCGCGGCGGTGTAATCAATGCCAATGCGCATCAGTCCACGTCCGAGTAGGTCCAGATACGGTTGATAAAAAAGTTCCAGAATAGAACGACGCCCGTCGCGATGGCTTTGGCCAGGTTATATCCTAGTTTGTAGGCCATCTCTGGCTCCAATGCTATCAGGCCGCCGACCAGCGAGGTGCAGGAGAAACGAAGGTACACCAGGATGCCGGTGTTGATCCCCCAGCCAACAATGTTGACGGCGAAAAACTGCAACAGTTGCGCGCGGATAGGTTTGGAACGGGAATCGGGATAGGTCCAATACCGGTTCCAGAGAAAGTTGCTACACACGGCAGCGGTAAATGAGCAGGTGTTGGAGAGGAGAATAGGGAGACCTAATACAGCGTGCAGCAGGTAGAGCGTCCCAAAGTCCACCAGCGCGCCGATGGTGCCGACGATGGAGAACTTGATAAAGCGGACGATCTCTCGTTGGTTAGCTTGGACAAGGGTTTTGAGTGTGGTAGTCATAGTTAGTTGACCGGTTAGTTTGTCGAATGATAAAGGCCAGCAGGCCCAGCAGGACGCCGATGTGCAGGTGGACGTTGTTGACGTAGAGATTATCCAAAAGGTGATGAACGCTCAGATGGGTCCAGGTGCCCAGCAGTCCAATGGCGACCCCGCGCAGGAGACCCTGGGCGCGGCGAGTGGCCCGCCAGGTCTGCCAAAAGACCGCGCCCCACAGGAATAAATAAGCGGCCAGGCCAATGACGCCCGTCTCGGCGGCGATGTTCAAGTAAAAGTTATGAGCGTGCCCCAGCGCGATGGGCCAGTTGACGAGCGCGAATCTGGAATAGGCCGGCTCGTAGCAGCCAAAACCGACGCCCGTCCACAGGTTGTAGCGCAGCATCTCCAGCGCCGCCTGCCAGTGGGCCAGTCGCTCGATGACGGCATAGTTGGCATCGTTGATGCCCACCCCGCGCACGTCCTCGAAACGCACGTCATGGATGAAACTGGTCAGGCGGGCTGTGATAGATTCCGGTATCAAACCCACCTGGTACAGACCCAGCCCCGCGACGACGATTGCGGCGGTCAGCAACAGCCCCCAGCGCGTCCGGCGCGGCAGCGTGAGCGCCATCACCACCAGCGCCGCTCCGAATCCCAGCCACGCCCCCCGGCTCCATGACATTGCCAGGGCCATCCCCAGCGCGATGACAATGAGAACAGCATAGGGGCATAGCGCTGCTGCGCCCCTCCTACGCCATAGCGCCGTATCCGCGATGGCTCCAATCGTCACCCCAATCGCCAACGGCAGCATCAATCCCAGGTAGCCCGCATAAGGATTTGGCTGCTCGAATGTGCCGTAGGCGCGGTAGAACCCTTCACCGAGGCTGGCAATGGCAAAATGCTCCGGCCCATCGCCGCGCAGCCCAAACTGCCACACGCCCACCCCGGCCTGGAATAGCCCGGTCACGAGCAACGCGCCCAGCAGCCAGTGCAGACGCCGGGACGTAGGGCGGGTTTGCTTACCCGCCGAAAGATAATCTCTGACAAAGATGAACAGCAGTAGAATCTGCACCCATTTGATAAATTCAGGCAGGCCATAGGCCGGCAGTTCGACCGCGTCCCACAGAGAGAGCAATGCCGCCCCGATGAAAGTGAGCAGCGGCAACAGTAGGGGCAATCCCTTGCGGTTGCCCCCCTTGCGGTTGCCCCCCTTGCGGTTGATCAAGGCAAGGGCAAGCCCTGCCCCTACCGTCCGCTCGCCGAACAGGACCAATTCCCGCCGGACCAACCCACG
>QMOE01000508.1 GCA_003648125.1 Chloroflexota bacterium | reverse complement strand
TCCGGGCGAGAAAGCCAAGGGTGTATACGAAGGTGTGGATTTTCTAAGAGAAATCAACCTGACTGGCAAGGCTGCCGTGGGGAAAAAAATAGCTATCATTGGAGGTGGAAATGTTGCTATCGACGTGTCTCGATCCGCGGTTCGATTGGGTGCTGATGAGGTTAACATTGTATACCGCCGCACCCGCACCGAGATGCCCGCATGGGAAGAAGAAATCCAAGCAGCAGAGACAGAAGGGGTTAAGATCACTTACCTTTCAGCCCCTCAAGAAGTGCTCACAAAGGATGGCAAAGTTGTCGGGCTACGGTGCATTAGGATGGAACTCGGTGAAACTGATTCATCGGGCAGACGGAGGCCTGTCCCCATCCATGGAACCGAGTATGAAACCGAAATTGACCAACTTATTCCGGCTATAGGCCAGAGACCTGATCTATCCCCCCTGGACGATATTGCAGGCCTGAAGTCCTCCCGTTGGAAAACCATTGAAGTTGATCCTGTGACTTACGCCACTGACCATGAAGGCATTTTCGCTGGTGGCGACGCACAGACTGGTCCCCGCACAGCCATAGATGCCATTGCTGCTGGCAGAGAGGCGACCGAGTCTATTGTGCGGTATCTTGACGGTCGTGACTTGAAAAAAGGCAGGGAGCCCCTTTCACAAAAAGATATGGTTTACCGCCCGATTCCCGAAGATGAACCAAAGAGAGCCAGAGCCAGAATGGCCGAGCTTCCGGTGAAGGGACAACGGGGGAACTTCAAAGAGGTAGAACTTGGCTATGACGAAGATACGGGAAAGGCTGAGGCGCACCGTTGCTTGAACTGCGGATACTGCTGCGAGTGCTATCAGTGTGTAGAGGCATGTGTAGCCAATGCTGTGGTCCATGATCAGGAACAGATCGAAAGAGACATTGAGATAGGTTCGGTCATCCTGACGCCTGGTACTTCTATACATAACCCTGCCCCTTATGAAGAGTTCTATCACTACAAAAGCCATCCAAACGTGCTCACCAGCCTGGAATTTGAACGTATCTTGAGTGCCACAGGCCCGACCATGGGGCATATAGTCCGGCCCTCTGACAAAAAAGAACCAAAAAAAATCGCATGGTTGCAGTGCGTTGGTTCAAGAGACACGGCCCACTGCGGAAACAGTTATTGTTCTTCCATGTGTTGTATGTATGCTATTAAAGAGGCTGTTGTTGCCAAAGATCATGGTGACGAATCTTTGGAAACAACGATCTTTTTTATGGATATCCGGGCGTTTGGCAAGGACTATGAAAAATATTACAACCGTGCAAAAGACGAACACGGAGTAAAATTTGTCCGTTCGAGAATCCACAGCATCGAACCGATTCATGGCTCCGATGACCTTGCAATCGGTTATTTTGACGAATCGGGTGCGCTGCAAGAAGAAATCTTTGAAATGGTAGTGCTTTCGGTAGGCATTGAAGTAAATCCTGAAACGATAGAACTTGCTGAACGTTTGGACGTTGATCTCGACCATCATAACTTCGCATTAACACATCCATTTAATCCTATTGCTACTTCCCGTCCAGGCGTTTATGCCTGCGGGACATTCCAGGGCCCCAAAGATATTCCCAGTTCAGTGACCGATGCCAGTTCTGCGGCCTGTGCGGCAAGCATGGATTTAAGCGCAGCCCGAGGGACTCAAACCAAGACCCTTATCATCCCCGAAGAACTGGATGTAGCTGATGAAGAGCCCAGGATCGGCGTTTTTGTATGTAACTGTGGCATAAATATCGGTGGTGTTGTCGATGTTCCGGCTGTAACCGAGTATGCCTCTGGCCTTCCCCGCGTGGTGCTTGCTGATGAGAATTTATTCAGTTGCTCCCAGGATACTCAGGACAAAATGAAAGAGATGATCAAGGAGCATAGGCTTAACCGCGTCGTTGTCGCTTCATGCTCTCCAAGGACCCATGAACCTCTTTTCCAGGAAACCCTTCAGGCATGCGGCCTTAACAAGTACCTGTTTGAAATGGCCAATATCCGGGACCAGGACTCCTGGGTCCATGCCAATAATCCGGAGGCCGCAACAGAAAAGGCAAAAGACCTGGTGCGCATGGCTGTAGCCAGGGCAGGTCTTTTAAAACCCCTCAAAGAAAAAACGATTTCCATTAACAAACGGGCCTTAGTTATCGGGGGCGGCGTGGCAGGAATGACTGCCGCGCTGGGTCTTGCAGAACAGGGCTTTGAAGTAGTGATTGTGGAAAAGGAAGCCCAATTAGGCGGTCTTGCCAGGGATTTGACGGTCACCATAGAAGGTGAAGATATTCAAAAATACCTTCTGGAACTTGTGGATAAGGTCACTAACCACGAAAAAATCCAGGTGCTCATAGAATCCCTTATAGTGGGATTCAGTGGAGTTAAGGGGAATTTTATCACAGAAATTATGGTTGGTCCTGGAATGTATGAGCGCAAGATCAACCATGGTGTTGTCATCCTGGCCACCGGGGCAAATGAATATAAACCATCCGAATATCTCTATGGACAGGACTACCGTGTGATAACCCAGATTGAGCTGGGAAAACGGCTGGAAATAAAAGGGGCCGATGACCTTAATAAAGTGGTCATGATCCAGTGCGTGGGATCCAGAAATGAGGAGCACCCCAACTGCTCCCGCATCTGCTGTCAGAGCGCTGTCAAGAATGCCCTTCATATCAAGGGACTCAATCCCGATGCAGAAATCTACATCTTATACAGAGACATGCGAATGTACGGACTTCTGGAGGACTACTACACTGAGGCCAGGCGACAGGGCATCATTTTCTCCCGTTACAGTCAGGATACCCCCCCAAAGGCTGAGGCAACTGATGAGGGCATTATGGTCACTTTCAAAGATCATATCCTTCAGCGAGATATTGTAGTCTCTGCCGACCTTCTAACCCTGAGCGCTGGCATGGTTGCAGAAGACACCGAGGAACTGGCATCCATACTAAAGCTGCCCAGAAATAATGAGGGGTATTTTATTGAAGCCCATGTCAAGTTGAGGCCGGTGGATCTGGCCAATGAAGGGATTTTCTTGTGCGGGACCGCGCACAGCCCAAAG
>QMOE01000507.1 GCA_003648125.1 Chloroflexota bacterium | reverse complement strand
CCGCTCCTTGTCGTTGAGCAAAATCGCGCCCACGATGCGCCCCTCGCGCAACACGAACTTGCGATAGTGTCCAGCTGCCACGTCCGCGCGCCGCAACTGGGTGTATGCGTCCCCCTCCGCCGTGCTCTCCCCCAGCGAGGCCAACTCCGCCTCGGCGATCTTGAGCGTCGTGGATGCGAGCGTGCCAGTGTAGGTGCTGCTGCCCAACTCGACCATGTTCGCCGCCGCGACCCGTGCTTGCTCGATAGCCGCCGGGATGATGCCATAGACCCGGCCCGCGAACTCGGCCGCGTCCCCGGCGGCGAAAACGTCCGCCGCGCTCGTCTGCAAATGCCCGTCCACGACGACGCCCCGGTTCACCTCCAACCCGGCCTCCTGCGCCAGCGTCACCTCGCTGCGGATGCCGGTCGAAAAGAGCACCAGTTCACCGGGAACCTCGCGCCCGTCCTTGAGCCGGACGCCGTCGGCACGCCCGTCTCCAGTGATGGCCTCCGTCGCCCCGCCGGTGATGATGCGCAGCCCCTGCGCTTCCAAGAGAGACCTCAACACCTCGGCCCCCTCGGCGTCCAGTTGGCGCGGCAGCAAGTGGGAAGAGAACTCGACCACCGTCACGTCCAGCCCGGCGGCTCGCAGCGCCCGCGCCGTCTCCAGCCCCAGCAGACCGCCGCCGACAACAACCGCCACAGAGACCTCATGAGCGTGCTGTTTGATCGCCAGCGCGTCCTCCATCGTGCGCAGGGTAAAAACGCCTTCCTTATCCGTCCCCTCGCAGGGGGGCACAAAGGAACGAGCGCCCATCGCAAGCAACAGGCGCTCATATTCCACGGTCGAGTCATCGGACAGCGCAAGAGTATGGGCCGCAGAGTCGAGCGCAGCAACCCGCACTCCCAGGTGCAGATGGATACCGCGCCCGGCGTACCAGTCCGGCGGACGAAAGATGAGCGCGTCCTTCTCGACCTGCCCAGCGATCAACTCCCACAACTGGGGACGGCGGTAGTAGGGGTAAGGCTCCGCGCCAAAGAGGTGTACCTCGGCGGACGGATTGGCCCGCGCGATGACCTGCGCCGCCGTCACACCGGCGACGCCGCTGCCGACGATGACGTGCTTCATCCTCTATTCCACCTTCTCGAACATATCTTTGCCCACGCCGCAATCGGGGCAGACCCAATCATCAGGCAACGCCTCAAAGGACGTGCCCGGCGCAACCCCGTTATCGGGATCGCCTGCTTCCGGGTCGTAAACGTATCCGCAAACGATACATTCCCACTTGTCCATTGTTATTTCCTCCTTTGAAATAGTAGGGCGGTTTTGCTAACCGCCACTTTGACAATCTGGGCAATAACCGCGAAACACACCCAGATAATCTATCACCCTGAACCCATGAGCGTGTTCGGACGGAAGCGCCGGTGGATCGCTGTATGGCACATCCACCACCTGCCCGCATCCCAGGCAGACCAGGTGAGCATGATTCGACGTGTAAAGATCGTATCGTCGCTCCCCCAACCCCAGGTCCAGTTCCAACAACTCACCTATCTCGACCATCTCGTGCAGCGTGTTGTAGACTGTAGCAGGAGACATATCGGGCATCACACTCTGCACCCGCTTGAACACTTGGTCAGCGGTAGGATGCATGCCGTCACTATCCAGCAATGCCTGGATGATGGCCCGCCGCTGAGGGGTCACCCGGCGGCCATGCTCTCGCAATTGCGTGCAGAGTTGATCCACTGTGGACATTATCACACCTGAACCTGGCCCGTTTGAGGGGCCGCCCGCCCGCCTAGCTCTCGATCCAGCATCAGCAACCCCTGGCGGCTATCCCCGATCATCTTGAGCGTCTCGATGACCTGACCAACACTGTCTTCCTCCTCGACCTGTTCAGTCACGAACCACTGCAAGAAAATCTGGCTGGCGTAATCCTGCTCCCGAACAGCAAGCGCGTAGAGGTTGTTGATCATCGCCGTCACCTTTTGCTCGTGTGCGAGCGTCTTTTCGAAAACGTCGAGCAGCGACTCGAACTCGGCTGGCGGTTGGTCAATCGCCTGGAGCACCACCCGCCCACCCCGCTCGTTGACGAAATCAAACATCTTGAGCGCGTGCACCCGCTCCTCCAACTCTTGCATGCGCATCCAGTTGGCCATACCCGGCATATTGACGGATTCGCAGTAGGCCGACATAGAAAGGTACAGGTAAGCGGAGTAGAGTTCATTCTTGATCTGTTCGTTGAGCGCATCCTGAATTTTCTGGTTCAACATCATCTTCCTCCTCAAAACGTTATTTGTAGACACTACTAATTTATAACCATTATAACATACTATTCACTCTTTGTCAAGCATCTGGCGACACCAAATCTGTGGTTGCAGACCTTGACGCCGCTCCACTTTCGGCTACAATAAAGTCGCGATGGAAACCACCGTTCGAGCCTTGCGCCGTATCCCCATCTTTGCCGGCCTGCCGGACGACGAGATGGCTCGCCTGGCCGGGGCCGTCATCCGGCGCGCCTATGCGCCGGGCGAGACGGTCATTTTCGAAGGGGACCCTTGCCGGGCGGTCTATTTCATCGCTGCGGGGCAGGTGCGCGTCTACCGGCTCTCCCCTGCCGGCCGCGAGCAAGTGCTGGCGCGGCTGGGGCCGGGCCAGGCTTTCAACACGGTTCCCCCATTTCAACCTCGCGGCGTCAACCACGCCACCGTCGAAGCGCTCACCCTGGTCACTCTTTTTGCTATCACGTGTGACGAGTTCCGCCGCCTGGTAGGCGAGTGTCCAGAATTGGCCCTCGCCATCCTGTATGATTTCGCCGATCGGCTGGATCACCTGACCAATCTGGTGGAGGATCTGTCGCTGCGCATAGTGCGGGGGCGGTTGGCCCGCTTTCTATTGGAGAACGCCGATACGGATACAGCGACCAGCCGCTGGACGCAAGCCGAGATCGCCGCCCACCTGGGCACAGTGCGCGATGTGGTGGGCCGCACACTGCGGGACTTGGCCGACGCTGGCCTGGTGCGCATAGCCCGCCAGCGCATCGTGCTGCTCGACCGAGAGGGATTGAAGGCCGAGGCGCAGCGTTGAAGT
>QMOE01000506.1 GCA_003648125.1 Chloroflexota bacterium | reverse complement strand
GGGCTACCTGGTCACGCGCTGGTGGCCGGTGAATGGGAATACGTACAACGTGGCAACGGCGACGGCCCACGCTCCCAACTTTCCCACTCTCCTGTCGGCCACCGACGACGCATACTTTGATTTTATCGAAGGGCTGGCTGTGACTCTTGCCGTGTCGGCTCAACCTGAGACGATCCCAGCGGCCCAGATAGTCTCCTACACGTACCGTCTGACCAACACGGGCGACGATTGGCTGGAGGGAGGGGTAATCACCGACACGGTGTACGGGGACATCGCCAGCGGTCTCTCGCTACCGCCCGGCGCGAGCTACACGCACGTCATCACGCGCCCGGTCGTCACCACCACGGTCAACGTGGCCTGCGCCTGGGGCACCGACCGGCTGGGCACCCCGGTCACCGCCACAGACAGCGCGACAGTCACCGTGGGTATGTGGAAAACATATCTACCGCTGGTCGTAAAGAACTATTGATTCAGACCTCAAGGTTTAGAGAACCCAGGTTTTGCGGAAAAAAACCTGGGTTCTTTTGGTTCAATAGAACGGCTGGATGGCGTCAACCTCGGCGGCGTCCGTGCCGCCCGGATATTCCAGGCGCACCAGATGGTAATTGCCGGGCGGCGGCGGCGATGGTACAGATCCAATATCTATGGCAATGCCGGTGCCTGGATATGGAGACGGATATAGGACACTCGCTGGGACTGGCTCATTCTCGGCCTCGCCGTCGCCGTCTATGGCGTAGCCATCAATGTTCGTCCCGCTCACGCCCCCTGGGTTACCATCCCAGACAAACACCGGGTACCAGGTCGTGCCATCCGACGAGATGGTGATGGTAATAAAATCAAGATTGATACCGCCGCCTGGTACCTCCCGCTCGTAAAAGACCATGTCGTAGCCAGAACCATCGGTGATACCCTGCCCAACGCCAAAATCTATGGTGATCACGCCTGTCCCATTGATACCAACCACTGCGTCGTCCGGCGGCCCCCCTGCATCGGCGCATGTTCCGAGTATCGTACCACCACAAGTCACCGTCGTGGCATACGTGCCAATAGTGAATGTATTGGCCAGACTGCCGGTTGGATCGGTGGGGCCGGGGTTAGTGACGTTGAGGGTATACGCGCCCAGACCCATACTGGCCGAATTGGAAGGCACCCGCGCCCTCAGTTCAGTCGCGCTGACGTAGGTGACGGTGAGCAGTGATGTGCCGTTCAGGTCAGCCCGCAGCGCGCCCGGCGCTCCGCTGTCGCGAAAGTCGTTGCCGTGGATGGTTAGCGATACGTCTATGGTGTTGAACCAGGTCATAGGCTCGACGGCCGTGATCACGGGGATGGGATTGGTCGCTGTGTAAGCATTGGTCAATACACCAAACTGAGTATCTGGATTGGTGACGGTCAGGTCATAGTAGCCAGCCACAATGTCCACTGGGACAGAGGCCAGAATGGTAGTCGGCGCACAATTAGAGACCGCCAGCGACACGCCGTTCAACGAGGCCGAGCACCCGGCCTGGAAATTCTGCCCGCCGATGGTCACACCCGCGACCCCCGTGTTGACCTGGGTATCCGGCGTGATGGACTGAACTATGGGGGGCAGCGAGGTCGGTGTGGGCGTGGGGGTGTCGGTGGGAGTTGGCGGCACAGGGGTGTGGGTGGGCGGCGGTGGCGGTGGCGACGTGGGGGTAGGCGTGTCAGTTGGTGTGGATGTGAGGGTGGGCAATGGCGTGATCGTCGGCGTGGAGGTAGACGTGGGGGTGGGCGATGACGTGGGAGTGGACGTGCCGGTCGCAGTCGGTGTGGGCGAGAGCGTTGGGGACGGGGTAAGCACAGTCGGGCTGGCAGAAGGTGTTGGGCTAGCGCCCGCCACTTGCTGCGGAGTGGGCGTGCCGGTCGGTTGCGGGCCAACGACCATCGTGGGAACCATGACCAGTGTTCCTACAGGTGTCAGGATGCTGTCCGAATTCCAGAGAGGTGTCATCACCTCTGGGCGGAGCGGCGCGACTTGTTGCACCTCTCCAACTCCTTGGCCCTCATCGGGATTCAGATAAGAGAGCATGTTGGCAGAAACTTGCCAGGTCGGGACCAACCTGACTGCCATCTGCGCTGCCCCTAGCAAACAGCCAAATCCCAGCAACAAAAGAAGAAGGAATAAAAACCAGCTTTTTCGCCTTCGTTCCCTGTCGTTCTCGGAATCGGCGGGATGATCTTTCTTCTCCATAGCAGTCATCATGAACCAGGTTCACCCTCAAGGATGAAAATGTAGCCACGATTTCCTAATCGCGCGAATGGAATTCGCGACTACAGGTTTATTTTCGGAGCAGGCAGGCCTCAGGTCGCGTCCTCATCGCTCGCGTGAGCTTGCAATGCCGGAAGAATCACGCTGAACTTGCTGCCGGCTCCCACTTTGCTGGCGAGGGTGATCTCTCCCTCGTGCGCTTCGACGATGGTCTTGGACACATATAGACCCAGTCCAAGCCCACGCATGCTGTCGTCTTGCTCACGTGTGGACTGGGTAACATTGTAAAAGCGGCTAAAAATTCTCTGCTGATTTTGAGGAGAGATGCCTGCTCCAGTGTCTATGATATCGAGAATCACCTGGTCGTCGCGGCTGGATAATTGCAACTTTACGCTGCCGCCTGACGGAGTGTACTGCCAGGCGTTGCGCACCAGGTTGATGATCGCCCACTGCAATCGCTTGGCATCCACGTTTACCAGAGGCAAGCCGGCAGGAGCTTGTACCTCAAACGCCAACCCTTTCTCATCCATCCGCGAGCGCCACTCGTCCGCTATTTCTTCGACCAGGGTGGAAAGTAAAAGTGGGTGCTGCCGCAAACCCAATCGCCCCCCCGCCTCCATCTCTGAAAAGTCCAACAGGGCATTGATCATCGCCACCAGGCTGTCGGTGTGACGGCTGATCGTCTCCAGGAAACCGCGCTGATCATCGCTGAGAACACCGACCGAATTGGCGAGCAAAAGATCGCTGTATCCCTTGATCGCCGTCAGCGGCGTGCGCAACTCGTGAGAGACGTGGGTGACAAAAGCATCCTTGAGCTGTTCCGCCTCGACCTCGGCGGTCACGTC
>QMOE01000505.1 GCA_003648125.1 Chloroflexota bacterium | reverse complement strand
TTTTCACCGCAGAGCGCGCAGAGAACGCCGAGTTTCCTCATTTTATCCCTGTGAGATGATATTTTCGCCTGACTCTGCGACCTCAGCGATCTCTGCGGTAAGGAAAGCGGCCTGCCTGAACAGTTACACCTCGTCTACATTACCCACGTTATTGAGAAGATACAATTCGCGCCCCGGATTATTGAGATGATACAACTAGATATACAGCCGCAAGGCAGCGGGCTGCCCGTCGAAAGCGTGCTGGCCCAGCCCCACCCCCAGGCGCAGGCCATCCAGAGCCGCCCCTGCGCGGGGGACGAACATCGGGGTCAATGCGGCTAAAAGCGCCACCCCTGTCGGGGTCAGCAACTCGGCTTCCCCCGGTCCCGGCGCGGATGGGATTCGATGCTTCCCCAGGATAGACTGGGTGGCAGGGGCAAGCCCGCCTCCCACGTACACCGGCGTCAGGCAAGTCACCGCACCCATAGCGACGGCGAGATGCTGCAACCCCCACGCCACGGCAGTCAGCGTGGCGATGACGTTCTGCAGGTCGTCGAGATGGCCCGCGCTGCCCGGATGGGTGTGCGGGATCCCCCGGCGGTGCAGTTCCAGATGCTCACTCCCCGCCAGCCAGCCGTCGTTGCCGGAGTCGTCCTCGTCCATCCCATCCAGGGAGCGGATAAAGGGCTTGATGTCCAGTACCGGCGTGCCGTCGAACAGGTCGAGCGGGCCGGTGTAGACCCGGTTCCCCTCGACGCGGCGCAGTCGAGCGCGGGTCAGGCCGATAAAGCTGGGACGGTTGGGGGAACGAGTGGCAAAGACGCCATACTGCTCCGCGCCATCACGCCAGGGCGGTTGTACCTGCATTTCAGGGACGCGTGTCCGATCCAGGTAAGAGATGACAAAAATGTGGCTAAAGGTCTCCAACCCGGACAATCCCGCCGCGTAGCCAGGTTCCATCTCGACGTAGAAATCATCGTCGTTCGCCTCGCCCGCCGCCGGTTGATAAGGGGCCTTGTGTTGGTACAGCGTGTGAGCTATGCCCACCACCGGCAGGGAGGCAGTTCGCTGCGGGGAAGCGACGGCGCTACTACGGGCGCGCGACTCGGCGGCGAGCAGGATGGTGAGGGCGCGGCGAGCGAACGCAGCGTAAGCGCCTCCCACCCCGGCCCGTTTCAGAGCGTTATCCAGGTAGAGGCGAGCGCCCTCGGAATCCGGCGCGTCCCGCTCTCGCAAGGCCAGGACGTGCAGCCGATAGGCCAGGGTGTCGTCAGGCAGAAACTCGACGTGAGTGTGGGCGTTCAGCAATCCCAGTTCCTCGCCGCCCGCCTCCAACGCCCCGATCATACCCTCCTCCGGCACGCCCAGCCCGATGAGGGCCGCCGCGAACATGTCGCCGGAGAACCCCTGCGCCGGATCTATCCACAATTGTCCACTGAGACCAGTTACCCTTTCCAATTCTGTTGTTCCATCATAAAGAATCTCTGCCGCTCCTGTGGCGTCATCTCGGCCAGCGCCACTTGCACTTTTACGCCCTGGTCGGCCACAGCCTGTTGCAGGCTGTTGATCATATAGTCTCTGATGGCCGGCGGGATTCCCAGCATGGGGAGTACCAGTTTGAGCGAGACATGGTCTCCCTCGACCTGAATGTCCTTGACCATGCCCAGGTCAACCAGGGTACTCCCGATTTCGGGGTGTTCCACCTGTGATAAAGCCTGAATTACTTTTTGCTCGTCCATTTTTCTCTCTTTCAATTGTGTTTTCATTTTTGTGACTCTCTCGACGGCAGGCGGCGCGTCAGCAGTGCCCCCATACCGACGAACGCGGCGGCGATGAGAAACAGTGTCTGGTATGGCCAGTATTGCAACAGCAACCCAGCCGCCAGGGATAGCAACGCCAGCGGCAAGATCAATGTGCTGTTGAGGGCCGAGTAGGTTGGCCGTTCGACGTCCGGGGCCAGTTCCAACAAGGCACTGCTGAACCCCACGTCGCGCCCGTTCATCGTGGCCCCGCTCAGGAAAATCACCGGTAGCAGCCCGGCCCAACCGAACCGGCTCAGCCAGATCGCCAGCAGCGGGGTCAGGGTTGAGGTGATAGCGCAAAAGGTCAGCATGCGCCCACTGCCGTACCGGTCAACCAGCCGCGCCCATGCCAGGTTGGAGAGCACGCCACCTAACACCTGGGCCAGCAGGAACCATCCGACCGCCCCCAGCGGTGCTCCCAACTTCTGGCGGGCGTAGACGACGTAGAACGGGAGCGCCATCAGGCTAAAGCCGGTCAGGAGTTGCACGCCGACCAACAACCGCAGCCGACGCGCCGTCTGCACCAATTGCCCCTTGTACTCACGCCAGGGCCGCGTGTGACCGTCGCCGTCGGCGCGGGGCGGCTCGCGGATGACCCAGAACCCCAAAGAAGCGACCAGCAGCGCGAGCGCCGCCAGTCCAAAGAGCAAGGCGTAATTGGTGGGATAGTCCACGTGCGCCAGGATGTGCCGGGCCAGCAGCGCCGCCCCCACGGAGAGAGGCCCGGCCAGCGCCGACCGGCCGCCAAAGAAAGCACCGCGCCGCCCGGCAGGGATCACCTTGCCGATAATGTCGGTATAGGGCACGCCGCCCAGCCCGCCGCCGGCGTAGAACACGGCCAACAGGCCCACCAACGCCCAGGCCAGCGCGGTGGGGTGGCTGCCGCCGATGGTAAAGATCAACACGGCCAGCACTCCCCAACTGAGCACCCGCAGGTAGATCGCCAGCAGCAAGTAGGGCATCTTGCGCGGGCGCGGCTCTATCAAGCGGGCGACGAATAGCTGCGGCAGCGCCCCGGCCACAGTCAACACCGTCGCCAGTCCACCTACCCAGACAGTCGAGCCGGTCAGGTCAGCGACAAAAGCCGCGATGACCGTCGTCGGCTGGGTCAGGGCCATGCCCATGGCCAGGAACGCGCCGTGCCACAATGCGCCGAAAAAGTTGCGCCGGGCGATGGTATCCCCTTGTGTGCGCTTTGTCTCAATCACCAGGCCGCGCGTCACCCTGTTCTTTTTGCTCTATCCCCCGCAACAACTCGTTCAACTCTGCTGCCCGGATGTAGCCGACCACCTC
>QMOE01000504.1 GCA_003648125.1 Chloroflexota bacterium | reverse complement strand
AGCCGTTGGCCGACGTAAATCTGGCACGGGTCAGGGATACCATTGGCGTGGGCGACGCCGTCAGCGGTCAGACCATATCGTTGGGCAATTGAGAACAGTGTCTCGCCTCGTTGTACGATGTGCATCGCCACCTGCGGCAGAGGCTCGCCCGATTGGGCTGATCGGTTGCGCTCAGGGCAGGCCTGCACCGACGCTGTTAAAGCACCGACTAACGACAAAACAATTAGAACAAAGACGATTTTCTTACTCACTCGATCAATCTCCAAAACGCAGTTGATCTCCTATCTGCACTTGCTCCAACAACGCTGGCGCCCCCTCCAACACATCACGCGCCGGCGCGCGAGGAACGTAGAGCGGGCGAAAAGGACGCGCCAGTTGCGCATCCACCACCTGTCCATTCCGATCCAGCCACACGGCGGCGATGGGGAAAAAGACAAAGAACATGTGAATCGCGGCCTCGGCGCGGCTCTCCCTATGTCCCACCAGCAACAGTCCCTCATCTTTACCTAGCGCCCGCCGAAAAGTCAAACCCCGCAGGCGGCAGAGAAAACTGACACAGGGGCGCACGCGCTCCAATACCTGTTCACCTCGCGTCTCGTTCCACGCCGCTACCATATATTACGCCTATCCGTGCCGCTTGCGCAGCGTCAGTAATTCTTCGCACAACGCCCGTGCAGCGGCAAACTCGAAAGGTAAATTCTCCGTTTGAAGCCAGAACTCGCCCAGCCAGCGATTACCCAGCGTCTGTTCATAGATGTACGCCTGGATGAGCATATCGAGCCGGTCCGCGTCACGGACTAGCTGCCCCTCGGCGCTCGTCCCCCTCTCGAACTCTTGCCACCAGGTATACCATTGCTCGGCGCAGTGTGGCAGCCGAGACAACAGATTGGCCAGAATCTCTTCTTCTGCCTTCTGCTTGGCCTCCGGGGGAAAGTGGGTTACTGCCGGCGTGGGGAGATCGCTAATCACGCTCTCCGGCAGATCGTGGAGCAGTGCCATGGTCAACAACTTGGCCTTGTCCAGAGGTTGATCCACCAACTCGGACAAGACCAGAGAGATAAAGGCAACGCCGAAACTGTGATCGGCCACGCTTTCGGCGCTGGCAACACCGCGCATTACCCAACCGGTGCGCGGCACACACTTTAGACGATGCGCGTCAAGGAGCAACTGCAATGTAACACTGGCTTCCATGTTGTCTCATCAACCAAACTTATAACTTGTAACCAATCATCCGGAGGAGACTCTTGCGCTGGGCGACGTCATCCTCCGTTTCAGTGCCCTCAGGTTCAACCCCATCCACCACGCCCAGAATGCCGCGTCCTTGTTCTGTTTGGGCGATGACGACTTGGACCGGGTTTGCTGTGGCACAAAAAATGCGGCACACCTCGGGCACCATCTTGACCTCATTCAGTACGTTGACGGGGTAAAAGCCCGCGCCCAAAAAGATAATGAAACTGTGCCCCGCGCCCAGTGCCAGCGCGTTTCGTTTTGCCAGTTCGAGCAACTCGTCATCGGTACCGCTGACGCGCACCAATGCCGGATCTGAAGCCTCGCAGAAGGCCAGCCCAAACTTGATGCCGGGCACACTTCCCACCAGCGCCTCGTGCAAATCCTCTACTGTCTTGATAAAGTGAGATTGGCCCAGAATGAGGTTCAAGGCTTTTGGATTCTCAATTGGCACTAGTACGAGTTCCATTGCTTCCCTCTCCCAACCTAAAGCGGGGACGTTTCATCTTAGCTGAAACTGGACTTTGAATTTGGTGATGAAACGCACCCGCTTAACAACTCTCAGCTAGACAGATTTAGTCAACCCCAAGCAACCGACGATAATCAGAGGACGCTCCGCCACGACTGCCTCTAAACCCATCTGAACAGCCCTCAATGACCGACAACATCCATCAGCCAGTGGGGCGATATGTCCAGCTATCGAGAAGCAGCGCTGCTAACGGCCAGTCTCAGTAGATCCAAAGTGTTACGACAATAAGACCTCGGAGGTCTAAAATTTGGATCTACTGAGCCTCAGGCCTAGAGACCCAAGACCTTGTTTACACTTTGTAGCAACTCCTGCGGGCCGAACGGCTTGGTGACATAGTCGTCCACCTTGGCAATGTGGAGCCCCAATACTTTATCTATGCTCTGTGCCTTGGCCGTGACGACGATGACCGGGATGTCTTTTAGCTCGTCGTCAGCCTTCATCTGCTGAGAAACCTCCCAGCCGTCCATATCCGGCATCATCAGGTCTAACAGCACCAGGTCTGGCTTGAGCTTGCGCACAGTTTCCAATCCCTCCCGGCCTCCCACGGCGCCAACGAGATCAAAGCCTTTACGCCCGAGGATAAGTTTGACCAGGTCAATCATCTCCAGTTCGTCCTCGATGCAGACGACTACCTTTTTCTCCTGTGCCATGCAGTGTTCCTCCTTTTCCCGTACTTGCCGGAAACTTGCAGATAATCCAAACAACAATGTCGTAGCCGGTACTGCTGTGTTTTAGTGTACCACTATCTTGCTTTCAAGTCAAACTGCGACTCTGGCAACCTGGCAAGGGTGTCCGTCATTTTCTTGCGCGCCGTGGAACGCGGTCATTGGAGCGCAGCCATCTTGGCCGCATGCGGGCGGGAACGCCCGCGTTCCCAGGCAAGATCCACTACCTGGCGCAAAAATTTGACGCACACCCCCTGGCAAATTAACGCCGTTTTCAGTCACGCGCCGACGTAATTCGCGCTGGAACAAAAAGTTGCGTTGCGCTGAGAGTGCGCTATAATTGCATTGAACGCGCGTGGCTTACACTTGATTAGATTGTATCTTCTCAATAAGATGGGGCAATGTAGCCGAAGTTTCTATACCTCGCGGGGCTGGCGCGATATGGAAATCGCGGCTACGATCAATCGTCCTGGAATGTTGAGATGATACATGACTCTACTGAAAAAACTAGGAATTTCACCACAGAGACACGGAGAGCACAGAGATTTTAAACTTGGCCTTGAAAAAATTAACTTTTTGGCGCGCAAAGTGAAATTTTCTTGAACTAAACATCAAATTTTCTCCGTGTCCTCTGTGTCTCTGTGGTGAGATGACCTTTTT
>QMOE01000503.1 GCA_003648125.1 Chloroflexota bacterium | reverse complement strand
CCACTTGAGCAGTCGCAGCCCCTCCAGTCGGAGCAGGTCGGGATAGAGGGCCTTGTACACGGCACAGTAGGGGGAGGGCCGGTCGCTCCGGCCACCGGCACGATAGGTCAGCAGTGGGCAACCTCCGGCGCACCAGTAGCGCCAGACGCAATCCCGGCAATCCTCTTTCTCGTCCACCGGGATGTTCTGGAAGCCGTCGCGCCGCTCGCGCACGGCCTGGAGCGGGTCGTCGGCCCAGACGTCCGTCACCGGTCGGCTCATCTCCATCTGGCAGCGGGCGACGCGGCCCTGGGGGTCAATCACCAGGTAGTTGCGGCCCGCGCCGCAGGGGTACTCGTGAGGACTGCCGAATCCGCTCCGATCCACCAGCGCGTCAATCAGGCGGCGGCGCGGTAGCGCGGCCTCGATGACGGCGAAAGCGGCCTGTACCCCGCCGATAATGCGGTCGTCAGCGTAGAACAAGTTGCCAACTTGTCCTACGCCCGGCTCGCGGATGAAGTTGAGGTTGAAGGGCAGGTCGCGCTCCAAAGCGAAGGCGACCGTCTCCGCCAGGTTACCGGCGTTGTGGGGAGTGACGGTGATGGAGAGGTACGGGGGTAAGCCACGCGCCAGGGCGCGGTCGACATTGCGGGCCACCTGGACAAACGAGCCGCGCCCGTCGGCGAAGGGACGTTGAGCATCGTGGGCCGGGCCGATGCCGTCCAATGAGATCATCAAGCGCACACTCTCATCGCGCAGCCAATCTATCATCTCGCCGGTTAGCAGTGTGCCGTTGGAGAGGAGAACGGCGCGTAGTTCCAGATTGTGGCGGGCAGCCAGCGTCTCGGCGTGGCGATGGAGCGACCGCACCAGTGAGAAGTTCAGCGTCGGTTCTCCACCTCCGTACTTGAGCTTGACCCCGCAGAAGCCGTGGGCGAGCGCGGAGCGAAAGACGGCATCCACGGCGGCGCGGCCGGTTTCCTCGCTCATTGCTCTCCCCGACTTTGTGACGTAGCAGTAGGAGCAACGCAGGTTGCAGGCGTCGGTGACGTGGAGCCAGGCGGTGATGAGTGGCGAGTGGTGAGTTGCGAGTTGCGAGTGGCGAGTGGTGAGTTGCGCGGGTGTGAGAAGACCCAGGACGGCCAGTTGACGGGCGGTGGGATCGGTCAGGGGGTGGGGTGTGGAGAAGGCGTCCAGGGTGGAGCGGGCCGGTTCGTTGAGCACCGCCACGCTGACGGGGCCGGTGGGGTTGAAGGTCAGTTCGTGCGCCTGCGGCAGCGGAGCGCGGTAGAGGTGGGGTGAGAGTTGCCAGAGGGCGGGGGGGAAGTGCTGGCCGGCGCTCGGAGCGGGATGAGCAGCCGGGCAAGCGCAGTCCGACTCGGGCTGTTCTCCAGGCAGTGAGTATAGCACGGTGGAAGCTGTGCCGGTGTCCGGGCAGGCGCAGTCCGACTCGGACCGTGAACCAGCAGATGCCCACAATATACGGGGAAACAGGTCACTACTCACAGCAATGACTCCTGGCCTCGACGTTCGGCAGCATAAGTTCCATTTCGATCCACTCCCCCTCGCGCCGGCCTGTGGGAGAGAAGCCGCACTTCTCGAAGACGTGGATGGCGCGGTGATTGTCGTCGTGGGTGGTCAAGGTCAGCCGGGTCAGGCTCCGTTCGCAAGCCCACCTCAGCGACCGTTGGATCATAGCGGTGCCTATGCCCCGCTCGCGGTACGGCGGGAGCAGACCGATGCCGAGTTCGGCCTCTCCCGGCACGGCGGTGGAGAACAACCGGCACCAACCGACGGGACGCTCTCCATCCGAGGCCACCAGCAACAGGTGACACGGGCAATCCGGTTCGGCCAGCGCGTGTTCCCAGGCGACCGTCGGCTGGAAGCGGGTGGTGCGCATCCAGTGTCCTTCCGCGCAGATGGTGTTGATGACGGTAGTCAGGGCCTTATAATCAGTAATTCGGTTGGCTCTGGTTTTACAGCTCAACGGGAACAAGCATCTCACGTGATCCAAAGCTCTCCCTCAAAAACCTTGTCATGCGCGATTCCTCCAGACCATATTTCTCTTCGACGCTCTCAACTATATCATATACGATCTTCAGCGTCGCTGGGTCCAATGTATTCAATCGCTCGTAAATACGGTCCATTGCCCTGCGCATATCTCGGAAGGTCTCTTCGTAGAACAAAGTGTCGTAAGCCAGCGAGAGTGTATAATGTTCGAGGGCTTCGTTCAGATTTTCTTTTTTCTCTTCTCTCTCGAAACGGTTGAACGCAATCTGTCCACGCAGGAGTTGGGCCTTACCCATCTGTGCCAGGAACGGGAAGATGGCTTGCTCTCGTTCCAATTGCGGCGTTCCGCCTCTACGTTCACCGCGCGAGGTTACTCTGACCGGAGTGATATAGTACGATTTGGGGACAATTGACTCCGCTTGGACGAGCGGGGACTGTGGGTTTTCAAGGATGTATTGATCTTCGAAGATGTAGTAGTGCAGCCAAGCCAAATTGACCAAAGCATCTACCTGACGATATGCGATCTCTCCCCTTGGGGCAATCTCCGCTGCTTTTTTCAAAGCTTGCTTGCCTTTATCGGCCAGTGCTTTCGCATCAGGATTTACATCCTCGGGACGTAGGATAGGACCTCTCAGCACTTTTGCCAGATCCCGGTAGGCACAGCCCAACTCGATCAAGGCTTCGACCTGGCGGTCTACTGCTCCCCGATGCGCGAAAATCTCCAATCCTTGTCGTGCTCTTTCGATAGCCTGTCGGAGCAACTCGGGATCTTGCTTCTGCTCACCTCTACGTCGGAGTGACTCGGCCAATGCTATCAACGCCAGCCCTTCCCCACGTTTATCTTCCAACACCTGGAAGAGCGATAGAGCTCGCTCCGCGCGATTCCGGGCTGTGACTGTCAAGTTATCCCGGATGGCAATGTGGGCCAGGGTATTCAGGCTGAGCCCAACGGGACTGCGAGGGCCCAGTGTCTCACGCAACTCGAGGGTGGATTGAGCCAGCCGGTTAGCGACGTCGGACCGGCCAACCTCCGCCTGGGCAAAAGCCAGGTTGTTTGCGGTATTGGCCAATTCAACCTCCAGCTTTATCGCT
>QMOE01000502.1 GCA_003648125.1 Chloroflexota bacterium | reverse complement strand
TATTCATCCCAGGTTCATACTTGTGCTGGTTGTGACTGTTCTCGACAGGGTGGGGGGGGGGAGATGCCATCTGTCTGGAGCGCGGTGGTGTCTGATTCATCAGGCGATGTGCAAGCGGTGGAAATTATTCGGGTGTGTTTCAAATGAGTTGGGTAGGCGCGCTTTCCATAGCGCGCGGTATGGAAAGCGCGCCTACTTCTAACCGAAATGAAACGCACCCAAATTATTCAGGTGCCCGGCACTTGCGATTGTCCTCGAAAATGGCTCTTTGGCAACCAGATGCCATTTTCATCAAAATCAGTAAAGTGCCGGACACCTGAGCAGTTACTTGAGTTTTATCAGTCAAGCAGGGGAAAACTGTTAATCGCTAACCGCCAACCACTGACGGGCCGCACGCCGCTGACGGCACTCGGGGCACAAAGCCCACACATCCGCCGCCTCGGGCAGCATCTCTTTGAGGAAGGCGGTCGGTTCGGGGGCGAAGAAGCGCCCACACTCGGGGCAACCGTGCAACTCGACCGTGGTATTCCAGGTGTGCAGGATACGCTTGTTGCCTCGGTCCTCGATCTGGATCGCGCCGGTGGGACAGATTTCGGCGCAGGCTCCGCAACCGATGCAGGCGTCGGACTGGACGTCGAAAGGCGTGCCCACTCTGCGCTCCATCCCTCGCCCGATGAAAGAGATGGCGGCCGCGCCTATTGCCTCGCGGCAGACGCGCACACACAGGCCACACAACACACACAACTCGCCGGCTCGCTCCGGCGGGGGAGTGCCAAAGCGGGAAGCGGTC
Source organism: Chloroflexota bacterium (assembly GCA_003648125.1). The sequence goes on along the minus strand of QMOE01000502.1, from coordinate 2,300 downwards.
ACGCCCTCTCCGGCGGCCAATTCGCGGATCACATCGGACTGGGGGCAGCGGCTGAGGAGGAACTCTAACGCCAGATGGCGGGCACTCACCGCCTCCGGCGCGTCTGTCTCTACCGCCATTCCTTCCTCCGCTGGGTAGGCGCAAGAAGCGACGAGGGCCTGGTGGGGCGTGGTGATCGTCACCATGCACAGCCGGCACGCGCCGTAGGGACTCAAGCCGTCGTGGTGGCAGAGCGTGGGTAATTCCACCCCGGCGGCGCGTACCGCTTGCAACACAGTCGTGCCATCGGGCACGGTCACAGATTGTCCATTTACGGTTAAATTGACCATGGCCTCACCTCACGATCTCGATAGCCCCCACGGGGCAGACATCGTAGCATATACGGCAGTGCATGCACAGTTCCTGGTTGATGACGTGTGGCTCTTTTTTCTCCCCGCTGATGGCGCCCACGGGGCACTCGCGCTGGCAGAGGCCGCAGCCGGTGCACAGGTCGGGTTGGATGATGAGTTGGATCAGGGCGCGGCAGACGCCGGCCGGGCAGCGTTTATCCGTCACGTGCGCTTCGTATTCGTCGCGGAAGTAGCGCAACGTGGAGAGCACCGGGTTAGGCGCAGTCTGGCCCAGCCCGCACAGTGACGCCGCCTTGACCCACAGAGCGATTTCTTCCAGCAACTCCAGGTCTTTCGGTGTCCCTTTGCCCTCCACAATACGGGTGAGGATCTCGTGCATGTAGCGCGTGCCCTCACGGCAGGGTGTGCACTTGCCGCACGACTCGGCCATGGTAAAGGCCAAAAAGTAGCGGGCCACGTCCACCATGCAGGTGTCCTCGTCCATCACGACCATGCCGCCGGAGCCCATGATGGAACCGGCCTCGGTCAACGTCTCGTAACTGATGGGCAGGTCGAACAGGCGGGCCGGCAGGCAGCCGCCGGATGGCCCGCCGGTCTGCACAGCCTTCACTGCTTTGCCGTCCAACCCCCCGCCGCCGATGGATTCGATCACCTCGCGCAGCGTCAGGCCCAGCGGCACTTCTACCAGGCCGGTGTTGGCCACTTTGCCCACCAGCGAAAAGACGACTGTGCCCGCGTTCCCCTCCACGCCGATGCTGGCGTACCAGTCGGCGCCCCGGCTGATGATCGCGGACACCGTCGCCAGCGTCTTGACGTTATTGATGACGGTGGGCTGTCCCCACAGGCCGCTGATGGCTGGGAAGGGCGGCCGGGGCCGTGGCTCGCCCAATCCACCTTCGATGGAAGAAATGAGTGCCGTCTCCTCGCCGCAGACGAAAGCGCCCGCCCCGCGCACGATGGCGATATTAAAGTCAAAGCCGGAGCCCAGGATGTCTTTGCCCAGCAGTCCCAGTTCATTCGCCCGGGCCACGGCCTGCGTGACGCGCTCCACGGCCAGTGGGTACTCGTCGCGCACGTAGACGTATCCCTGGTGCGCGCCGATACCGTATCCGGCGATGGTCAAGCCCTCGATGACGCTGTAGGGGTCGCTCTCCAGCACAGTGCGATCCATGTACGCGCCGGGGTCGCCCTCGTCGCCGTTGCAGATGACGTACTTGGGCTGTCCCGGCGCGTCGTGGCAGATTTGCCACTTGCGCCCGGTGGGAAAGCCGGCGCCGCCCCGCCCGCGCAGCCCAGAGTGCAACACCTCGTCAATTACCTCTTGCGGCGCGAGTTCCAGCAGGGCGCGGGCCAGCGATTGGTAGCCATCTCGCGCGATGTACTCCTCGATGCTAGTGGGATCAATCAGCCCGCAGTTGCGCAGGATGATCTTGCGCTGGCGGGAGTAGAAGGGCAGTTCATCGAGGAGAGGGACGCCCTCCAAGAAACCAGGTTTTTCAGAAAAAACCTGGTTTCTGTCCGGGATGACGGCCAGCGCACCCTCGGCCGGCAGTTCGCCGGTCGCCAACGCCGCGATCAGTTCGCGGGCGCGGTCGGGCGTCACGCGGGCGTAGAGGACGCGGGCCTGGCCCGGCACACGTACATCCACCAGCGGCTCCTGCTGGCAGTAGCCGATGCAGCCAGTGGCGACGAGCGCGAGGTCCAGTCCGCGCGCGTCCGCCTCGTCCCGCAGCGCGTCGTATACAGCAGTGGCTCCCGCTGCCCGGCCACAGGTCGCCATCCCCACGCTGATTTTGGGCCTGGGCGGATAGAGGGTAGAGATGCCTTTGGCGCGCAGAGTCTCTAAATCGGAGTGGGTGCGTACCTTCATACCTCTTGCTCCTGGTACTTTTTCAGGATACGGGAAAGGCGGTCGGGCCTGAGCCGGCCGTAGGTATCGCCGTCCACCCG